>JBIISU010000251.1:0-2542 GCA_044340815.1 Opitutales bacterium
CCTTCACGGTGGCGAAACCCTCGGTCGCCTTCGCGCGTACCGCCTCGGCGGTCGCGGCTTCGGCGAGGCCGGCCCCCTCGAGGTTTCCGGCGTAGCCCGCGATCTCGGACCAATGGGCGCAGGAGGAAAGCGCCGCGCGCAGGCAGGGGAGGGTGTCGCGCGCCGCGGCGGCCACGGCGCTTAGGCGAGCGAGGCTCCCTTGGGCGGACCGCACGACCTCGACGGCCTGTTCGATGGTTTCGGTCGGGAAGCCGGGCCAAGGCGCGACCTCGCCATAGCCGACGCCTTCGTCCGTCTCCGTCCGGAGCAGCAGGCGGTCGACCGCCTCCACGGGGCCGCGCCCGGTCAGCAGCGGTCGCCGGAAGCGTCGCCGGACGCGCAAGGTGTCGATTTTGCCCCCATTCATCCGCCGGATATTCCCTAAACCGGGCCCGCCCGCAAAAACAAATTGCCAGCCTTCGGGGGGCTCCCTAACACCCTTGGGGGAAACCGACCTCTCATGGCCTCCTCGAAATCCCAGGGCCGCGTTTCCCTCGACGAACGCTTCTACCTCCCCGCCGACCGGTTCTTCCCGGCCAACGCGGGGCTGGGCCTGACCTACGACGACGTCTCCCTGGCCACCCGCTATTCCGAGGTCCTGCCGCGGATGACCCGGCTCGATTCCGCCCTGTCCGACTTCCTTCCGCTCTCGTTGCCGATCGTCTCGTCCGACATGGATACGGTCACCGAGCACCGCATGGCCATCGCGATGGCGCTCAACGGCGGCCTGGGCCTCGTGCACTACAACATGGCGGAGGCCGACCAGGTGGCCGAGGTCCGCCGCGTCAAGAACCACATCCATGGCATGATCGGCGATCCGGCGGTGGTCTCGGCCGACGACACCATCGGCCAGGTCCTGGCGCGCATCGAGCGCGATGGCCTCGCCTTCAGTACCTTCCCGGTCACGGCCCCCGACGGCACGCTGCTGGGCCTGCTGCCGGGCAGCACGGTCAAGGAGCGGCATGGCCAGCGCAAGGTCGCCGCGGTCATGATCCCGCGCGACAAGGTCTTCACCGTCGCCGAGAAGGACCTCGGCAAGGATCCCATCGCCACCGCCGACCGCAAGTTCTCCGACCACGTGGGCCAGAACAAGCTCCTCGTCGTCGACGCCAAGAACAAGCTGCGCGGCCTCTTCACCCTCAGCGACATCGAGCGGATCTCCGAGGAATCCCGCGCGCACGTCCGCCCGACCCGCGACGCCCACTTCCGCCTGCGCGTCGGCGTGGCCGTCTCCGTCCCGCGCCGGCCCGACGGCGAGATCGACCGCGACCGCTTCCTCGCGCACGCCGCCGCCCTCGCCGAGGAAGGCGCCGACGCGCTCGCCGTCTCCACCGCCCATGGCCACACCAAGGGCGTCGGCGACGCCATCCGCCTCCTGCGCAAGGCCCACAAGGGCCTCACGCTCATCGCCGGCAACGTCACCAGCGGCGAAGGCGTCGAGTTCCTCGCCGCCGCCGGCGCCGACACCATCAAGATCGGCCAGGGCCCCGGCTCCATCTGCACCACCCGCATCGTCGCGGGCGTCGGCATCCCGCAGCTCACCGCGCTCTACGTCGCCTCCCGCGCCGCGGCGAAGAAGGGCGTGCGCATCCTCGCCGACGGCGGCGTCACGAAGTCGGGCGACATCGTCAAGGCGCTCACGCTCGCCGACGCGGTGATCCTCGGCGGCCTGCTCGCCGGCAGCCGCGAGGCGCCGGGCAAGCTGATGGAGATCAACGGCAAGACCTACAAGGAGTACCGCGGCATGGGCTCGCACGAGGCCATGCGCAAGGGTTCCGCCGCCCGCTACGGGCACTCCTCCAGCGGCAAGTTCAACAAGGTCGCCGCGGAGGGCATCGAGGCCCTCAAGGAAGTCTCCGGTTCCGTCGACCAGGTGCTCGGCACCTTGGCCGGCGGCGTCCAAAGCGGCCTGGGCTACCTCGGCGCCCAGAACCTCGCGGAACACCGCAAGAAGGCCCGCTACATCCGGGTGACCCCGGCCGGCCAGCGCGAGGCGGCGCCGCACGACGTGATTGAAATCAAGGCCGGTTCCTGATACTTTTCGTCCCTTCCCATGCTCGCTTTCTTCCGCAACCTTTTGGTCTTCCTGCTCGGCGCCGTCGTCGGCGCCGTCGCGCTGTTGATCTTCCTCCCGACCTTCTCGGTCACCTTCAGCAACCGTCCGGAGAACCGCGCCGTCGCGAAGCCCGCGCCCGTCAAGCCGGCTCCGGTCAAGACCGAGGAAAAGCCGGCCGAGCCCGTCAAGCCCGCCGAACCCGTGGCCAAGGTCGAGCCCGAGCCGACCAAGCCCGAGGAGCCCGTCGCCGTGAAGCCTCCGATGAAGGAGACGCCCGCCGAGCCGGTCGCCAAGCCCGAGGAACCCGTCGCCGTGAAGCCTCCGATGAAGGAGACGCCCGCCGAGCCGGCCAAGCCCGAGGAGCCCGTCGCGGTCAAGCCCGCCAAGCCGGCCGCCGAGGAGAAGATCGACTTCACCCTGCTCAACGGTCGCCCGATCTTCTGGCCG
>JBIISU010000252.1:0-2536 GCA_044340815.1 Opitutales bacterium
CAACACCATCAAGACGCGCTTCCTCTTCGAGATCAACAAGGGCTCCAACAAGAACCCGGAGATCGACGTCAACTCCGTGGTGCGCGCCGAGGACCGCCGCGTGCCGTTCGAGAACATGATCTACGTGGCCGACGGCCCCAGCGACGTCCCGGTCTTCTCCCTGCTCCGCAAGAACGGCGGCAAGGCCTTCGCCGTCTACGTCCCCGAGAGCGAGGCCGAGTTCGCCCAGAACGACGCGCTGCTCCAGGCCGGCCGCGTCCACGGCTACGGCCCGTGCGACTACGCCGCCGCCTCCTTCACCCCGAAGTGGATCCGCCATGCGCTCGTCGGCATGGTCGAGCGCCTCGCGCAGGAACGCCAGCGTTCCGTCGCCGCGCGCGTCACCCGCCCGCCCCGCCACCTGCACGCCGACCCGACGCCTCCGCCCGAGGCCGGCACCCAGCAGGGCCACCTCTTCGGCGAATAACCCGATGCCAGCCCCCGCCCGCAAGCGCACCACCGCGACCCTCGCCCGTCCCGCCAGCGAGAGCCGCCCGATCCTCGCCGTGATCCTCGGCGTCATCGGCACCTTCCTCCTGATCGCGATGGCGTTCCACACGCTCCAGGACGAGTACTGGATGCGCGAATGGCTCGAGCAGAAGCTCACCCTGCCGGCCACCACCGGCGTCCAGATCACCGGCAACCCGTGCGGTTCCTTCGGCGCCAGCATCGCCGTGCTGGTCTTCAGCCTGTTCGGTTACGCGGCCTTCCTCATCCCGGGCTTCCTGTTCTTGGCCGCTTGGTTCGCGCTCAACAACCGCGCGCACACCCTCTGGCCGACCAAGGTCGCGCTCATGGCCGCCTGCCTGGTCTTCGGCGCGCCGATCCTCGCCCGCTGGCTCGGGATGGAGGGCGACGCCAACCCGGCCCTGACTTACGGCGCGTTCGACCCGAAGGGCGCCGGCGGCATCCTCGGCAACTTTCTCTATAATAGCCTCTGCAAGCCCGTCCTCGGCGAGATTGGCGTCTGGGTGCTCGTCCTGCCCTATGGCTTTTGCCTGCTGGGCGTCGTCGCCGACGACCCCAAGGCCACGCTCGCCGCCTGGATCGCCGAGCTGCGCGACGGCGTGGGCGCCTGGAACGCGGAGCGCAAGGCCGCCGCCCTGAAGGCCGACGAGGAACGCCGGCGCCGCGCCGCCGCGGCCGCCGAATTGCGCCGCAAGCAGCAGGAGATCGTCGGCGCCGAGGTCGCGCCCGCGGCCCAGCCCAAGTCCGCGCCCAAGGCCGCGGCCGTCGCCGCCGTCGTGGACGTCCCGCTCGACGACGACCTCGACAACCTCGACCTGCCGCCCGTGAAGAAGGGCCGCACCACGAAGGCGGCGGACGCCGAGGCGACGGCGGCCGAGGCGGACGCGGGTCCGGAGACCGTGCAGCCGGAGACCGTCACGATCACGCCCGCCGCGACCGCCGTCGCCCCCGCGCCCGAGAAGCCCGCGCCCGCCAAGCCGGAACCGGTCAAGCCGGAGCCGGCCAAGAAGACGCCCGAACCCGAGGTCGTCTCGACCGTCGGCGGCGGCAAGGTCCTCGTCGTCAAGCCCGAGGCCATCGAGCGCGCCAAGGCGTCGCAGCAGCTCAAGCGCAGCGGCGACTACATCTTCCCGAGCCGCGACCACCTCGCGACCCCGAAGGACGGTTCCGCGGCCCCCGCCGAGGATTTCCGCAAGCGCGCCCAGGACCTCATCGAGACCCTCAAGCAGTTCAAGGTCGAGTGCATCCCGGTCGACCCCACCGCCGGCATCGACGTCGGCATCCAGCAGGGTCCGTCCATCACGCGCTACGAGATCAAGCCCGCGCCGGGCGTGCGCGTCGAGAAGATCGCCAACCTGTCCAACAACATCGCGATGAACCTCGAGGCCGAGGCAGTCCGCATCCTCGCGCCCGTGCCCGGCAAGGGCACCGTCGGCATCGAGATCCCCAATCGCGTCCGCAAGGACGTCCTCCTGCGCGAGATCATCGAGTCCCAGGCCTGGGTCGACGCCCGCGCCAAGATGGAGATCCCGGTCGTCCTCGGCGTGGACAGCGTCACCGGCAAGCCCGTCATCGCCGACCTCGCGAAGATGCCGCACTGCCTGATCGCCGGCTCCACCGGCCAGGGCAAGTCCGTCTGCATCAACGCCTTCATCGCCTCGCTGCTCTACCGCCACGGGCCGGCCGACCTCCGCTTCATCATGGTCGACCCCAAGGTGGTCGAACTGCAGGTCTACAGCAAGCTGCCGCACCTCCTCGTGCCGGTCGAGACCGACCCGAAGCGCGTGCCCGCCGCCCTCAAGTGGCTGGTCGCCGAGATGAGCAAGCGCTACAAGATCTTCGGCAAGTGCGGCGTGAAGAACATCGCCGGCTTCAACGCCAAGATCGACAAGGAGAAGGGCCAGCCCAAGCAGGAGGAACTCGTGCTCACGCCCGAGGAGCAGGCCGCCGCCACCGAGGCCGCCGAGAACGCCTTCGACGATGGCATCACCATCCCGACCGAGAAGCTCCCGTACATCGTCTGCATCAT
>JBIISU010000253.1:0-2529 GCA_044340815.1 Opitutales bacterium
CTTGAGGCACTCCACCTGGACCATCGAGCGCGGGAAGCCGTCGACGACGGCCCCGGTGTCGTACTGGGGCTCGAGGAGCTTGCGGAAGAGGATCTCGACCACCTCGCGGTCGCCGACGAGCATGCCCGCGTCGATGCGCTTCTTGGCCTCGGGGCTGGAGAGGAGGTCGCTGACCACGATGGGCTCGGCGCCGTAATCGCGGTACTGGAGGATGAACTGGGTGTTGGTGCCCTTACCGGCGCCCGGGGCGCCGTTCAGCCAGAAGATTTCCCGGGGGAACGAGAGCTTGGACCGGCCGAACTCCCGCTCGAGGCTGGACCAGACGGAATCGAAGATAATCTGGCCATCCTTGACCT
This sequence comes from Opitutales bacterium, assembly GCA_044340815.1. GTDB lineage: Bacteria > Verrucomicrobiota > Verrucomicrobiia > Opitutales > UBA953 > UBA953. The sequence goes on from JBIISU010000253.1 coordinate 357, forward strand.
CGAGGTCGCTGATGCCGTTGCCGGCCGGTCTGGCGGGAGCTTCGCTCATGCGTGGGGGAAAAGGAGTGATAGCACCCCACGCCCCCCTCGGGCGAGGCGAAAAACGCCTTATTTTCCGCCAGAACCCGTCTTATCCACCTTGTCGGAGCCCGGGCGGACCCGATCGAGACCCGGCTCGTCCGAGCGATTTCGGCGGAATTGGTAGCGGTTGATGTCCTGCATCGAGAGCTGGTCGATGGATTTCGACACCGGGCTCGGGAAGGCGATGGGCTTCACGTCGTAGCGGCTGACCTTCTCCGTCGTGAGCCGGCCATCGAGCCCTTGGACGTCGGCCGTGCGGCGCGACCACGGGCTGCTCGGCATCTCCACGGACTTCACCTCGATGGTGTCCTTGGGGCGAACCTCCGCCCCCAGGGTATCGGCCAGGTCGAGGTCGGCCTTGCGGCGTCCGTAGGTGTCGTACTTGCCGCGCCAGGAATCGAAGGTGACGAGGTTCTCGCGCGAGTAGCGGGGATCGAGGTTGAGCGGCGTCATCTCCTTATCATAGCGCTCCTCGAGGAGGCCGGAACTCTTGGTCATCCGCTTCAAGGCCGCGCTGAAGTCCACGTTGCCGTCGACCTCCTTGCGACCGGTCCCCTCGAGGCTGAAGGGCAGTTTGCGACCGTCCGGCGTGGTCAGGCCCTGGCTGGCGGCGGGGGCGGGAGCACTCGGCGCGGCAGTGCCGACGGAGGGGCCGACGATCGTGGCGCCCGGCGGCAAGGGAGCACCGTTACCGACCCGCGTCGTGGCCGGCATCGCTCCACCGCCCACCGGTCGCCCGTCCGGGCCATACTCGACGGACTGCTTCCCTTCCACCCCACCCTCGCTCGTGACCTTGAAGCCCCGAAGGGTCGGCTTGGGCGGAGCGTCGGCGGCATGCGCCCACGCCGTCAGGAGGACGGTCAGCAGGGCGAGGCTGGAGGTGCGCCAAAACAAAGCCCCCTCAGATTGAGGGGGCCGGAGCCGAACTCAACCCTGACTTAACGGGGGACCGGGTGGGAGCGGGTCTTCCAGATCAGGCGGGCGTAGTCCCCGATCGAACGGTCGGACGAGAACTTGGCGCAGCGGGCCACGTTACGGATGGCCATGGCCGCCCAGCGGCGACGGTCGAGGAAGGCCTCGGCCGCCTTATCCTGGGCCGCCACGTAGCTGCGGAAGTCGGCCAAGCACAGGTAGGGGTCGCCGCCTTCGACCAGGGAGTCGGCCACCGGGGACAACAGGCCGGGCTGCTCGGGCGTGAAGGTGTCGGAGCGCAGCCAGTCGATCAAGGTCGCCAGTTCGGGGTCGGCCTCGAGCACGGCGCGGGGGGAATACCCGCGGCGCCAGAGGTCGGCCACGTCCTCGACCTCCAGGCCGAAGATGAAGATATTCTCGTCACCCACCTCCTCGTGGATTTCGACGTTGGCGCCGTCGAGCGTGCCGATGGTGACGGCGCCGTTGAGCGCGAGCTTCATGTTGCCCGTGCCGGAGGCCTCCTTGCCGGCCGTGGAGATCTGCTCGGAGAGATCCGCCGCGGGGATGATGCGCTCGGCCAGCGAGACGCGGTAGTCGGGCAGGAACACGACCTTCAGCAGGCCGCGCACGCGCGGGTCGGCGTTGATGACGGCGGCCACGCGATTGATCGCGTGGATGATGTGCTTGGCCAGCGCGTAGCCCGGGGCGGCCTTGGCCCCGAAGATGCAGACGCGCGGCGTGAAGCGGGTCTCCGGCTCGTTCAGGATCCGGCGGTAGAGGTGCAGGATGTGCAGCAGGTTCAGGTGCTGGCGCTTGTACTCATGCAGGCGCTTGATCTGCACGTCGAAGAGCGCATCGGGCGAGACTTCCACGCCGACGAGTTCCTTGATCCGGGCGGCCAAGCGCACCTTGTTCTCGCGCTTGACGGCCATGAAGCGGTCCTGGAAGGCCGGGCGGTCCGCCAGCTCGTCGAGGGCGCGCAGGCGGGTGAGGTCGGTCTCCCAGCCGGCGCCGGCGACCTCGTCGCAGAGGCGGGCCAGGTCGAGGTTGCAGCCGCGGACCCAGCGGCGGGGCGTCACGCCGTTGGTGACGTTGACGAACTTGCCGTCCCAGAGCTCATTGAAGCCCGGGAAGAGGTGGGCGCGGAGGAGGCGCGTGTGGAGCTCGGCCACGCCATTGA
>JBIISU010000028.1:0-8872 GCA_044340815.1 Opitutales bacterium
ATTCGACCGGTACTTACGCGGCCCCGGGCGAACGGATCACCTTCCGCCTGGCCTCCGGCGACGCCGACCTCGGGCTGGTCGCGCGCATCGGTTGCCACTCCGACGACATCGTCGGGGCGACGAAGCGCGAAAGCTGGCATCGCTTCCCCGTCATCTGCAATTCGGTCGCGCTCAACAAACGCACGGTCGAACTGGCCAACCCGTTCGGCGGTCCGATCTTCATCGACATGCCCGGCGGCGAGAAGAACGCCAAGTCCCGCGACCAGGTGCGCGTCGAGATCGTCGGCGCGGTCGAGGCCCCGATCTTCATCCACGGCAAGACCACCCGGGCCGAATGGGAGAACCGCCGCCTCGCCCCCGCGCCGTGGGCCGAGATGGTCAGCGACCACATGGTGGTCTCCGTGCCCTCGAAATACATCCGCGAGCTGCCCTTCGCCGAAGCCCAGGAGCTGATGGCGACCTGGATGGAGACCGTGGAGGCGTGCGATTGGCTGGCGGCCTGGGGCACCCGGCGCTCGGCCGAGCGCGTGGTCTCCGACGCCGAGATCTCCATCGGCTGGATGCACTCGGGCTACCCGATCAAGTGCTACCTGGACAGCGCCAAGGACTCGGTGAACGTGCGGAAGCTGCGGACCGAGGGCAACTGGGGCTTCTACCACGAGCTCGGCCACAACCACCAATCCAGCCTCTGGACCTACTCGGGCTACACCGAGGTGACCAACAACCTGTTCTCGCTCTACTGCATGGAGAAGATCTCCGGCAAGAAGCTCGGCGAAGGCCACGGCGAGGACCTCGCGGTGATGGCGGCGGAGATGGCGCTGGACCCGAAGGCGCACGCGGACTCGCCGTTCCACCTGCTCGCCCAATACTACTTCCCGGTGAAGCAGTTCGGCTGGCAGAGCCTGCGCGACACCTTCGAGGCGCTGTCCGACCGCCGCGACATCCGCAAGGCCGACGGCCTGGTGAAGAAGAACCTCGGGCTCGCCGGCCGCGAGGTCGAGAAGCAGCAGGAGGCGCTCGACAAGGAGAAGCACGAGCTCGAGCGCCGGATCAAGACCGCCCTCCGGGAGAAGAAGGACGCCGACAAGGTCGCCGCCGAGGCGCGCATGGCCGAGATCGCCAAGGAGGAGAAGAAGATCAAGGAGGCCCTCGGCGCCCTCTCGAAATCCGACTCCGACGAGCGCAAGAAGGACATCTTCGTGCGCACCTGGTCCAAGGAGGTCGGCCACAACCTCGGGCCTTACTTCGCCAACTTCGCCTGGCCTTACACCGACTCGATGAAGACTTCGCTCGGCACCCTGAAGCCCTGGATGCCGGCCAACTTCCCTCCCGCCAAGCCGGGCGCGAAGAAGAGCCAGGGGCCCTTGTTCGGCTCCAAGAACGAGGCCATGGCCGGCGCCGACGAGAAGCAGGGCGACAACAACACGGGCAACGCCCAATAGGCCGACCGGCTTGACCCGAGCCCCCGCCCCACCCCTTATCTCCCCATGCCCCGCCGACTGACCCTCAGTTTCTCCTGCCCCGACGCGACCGGCATCGTCGCCGAGGTCGCCGGCTTCGTGGCCCGTCACCGCGGCTCGATCGCCGAGGCGAGCCAGCACACCGAGGCGGAGCTGAGCCGCTTCTTCATGCGCGTCGAGATCGAGGCCGATTCGCTCGACTTCCCGGCCGCGGAGTTCGGCGAGCGCTTCCGCCCCCTCGCCGAAAAACTCGGCATGGCCTGGACGCTCTCGGACTCCGACCGCCCGCGCCGCGTCGTCATCCTCTGCTCCAAGCAGGAGCATTGCCTCTACGACCTCCTCGCCCGCCAGGTCTCGCAGGACTTCCGCTTCATCGTCCCGTGCGTGATCTCCAACCACGAGGCGCACCGCAAGGTCGTCGAGGCGCACGGCATCCCGTTCCACCACATCCCGGTGACGCCCGAGAACAAGGACGCCGCCTACCGGCAGATGGAGGCGATCTTCCGCGCGGAGCGGGCCGACCTCATCGTGCTGGCCCGTTACATGCAGGTGCTGGACGAGAAGCTGTGCCGGGATTTCGCGGGCAAGATCCTCAACATCCACCACTCCTTCCTGCCGTCGTTCGCCGGCGCCAAGCCCTACCACCAGGCGCACCGCCGCGGCGTGAAGCTCATCGGGGCGACCTGCCATTTCGTGACCCCCGAACTGGACGAAGGTCCGATCGTCGAACAGGACGTGATCCGCGTCGACCACTCGGACACGCCCGAGGACATGGTGCAGCTCGGTAAGGACATCGAGAAGGTCGTGCTGGCCCGCGGGCTCCGCGCCGTCGTCGAGGACCGCGTGCTGCTCGCCGGCAACAACAAGACGATCGTCTTCTGATAAGGGCGGGTTTCGCTCAATAGCGCGTTTGCGCTTTAAAGACGTCGTGGGCGGGCTTGGATTGCCCCGTGCCCTGGCTTCCCCTGCTGCTCACCCTGCTTCTCGCGCTCCCCGGCGCGCAGGCCCAGTCCGCCGCGGAGGCCCCGTTGCCCGAGCATATCGGCCCCTACCTCCAACACCCAACCGCGGATGCCATCACGGTTTGCGTCGTCAGCCGGACGGCGCGCGCGGTCGCCTTCCAGTGGCGCTCCGACCGCGCCCAACCGCCGGCCAAGGCGCCCGTCGCCGAAGCCTTGTCGATCCCGGGCACGCCTTGGACACGTTGGAGCGTCCGGCTGCAGGGCCTGGTCGCGGGAGCCGTCCCCGCCTACCGGCTGACCATCGACGGGCGCGAAGGTCCCTGGATCGAATTCAAGCCGATCGACCCGGCGGCGAAGGAGCTGCGCTTCGCGGTCTTCAACGACATCCACGACCAGCTGGCGACCCTCGACCGGTTGCTCCCACACGCGCCGGCCGATACCCATGAGTTCACCGTGCTGCTCGGCGACTGCTGGAACGACCCGCAGACCAAGAACGGCGCCGAACGCGTCTTCCGCACCCTCGACGGCTTCGTCCGCCGCCTCGACGCCGCGCGCAAGCCGATGCTCTACGTCCGGGGCAACCACGACCTCCGGGGACCCTTCGCCCGCCAGCTCGCCCGCCTGTTCGTCGCGCCCCGACTCCAGCCGGAGGCGCCGCTGGGCGAACAGGACGTGACGCTCGCCTTCGCCGCCGGCCCGGCGTTCCTCGTCTTCGCCGACACCGGCGAGGACTTCGAAAAGCAGAAGGAGGTCTTCAACACGCTGCGCGACCGGCAGACGCCTTGGCTCCGCTCCGAACTGGCCTCCCCCGCCGCCCAAGGCCGGTGGCGGCTCTTCCTGTCCCACATCCCGCTCTTCAACGACAACATCTGGAACTCCGAGCATGCGCGTCGCGCCTGGACGCCGACCCTCGAGGCGGGCCGCGTCGACGCGGCGTTCGCCGGCCACGACCATGGCTGGAAACTGCTGGCGCGGGGCCAACCCCTGTCCGTGCGCTTCCAGGCCAGCCCGCGCGACAGCCAGTTCCTGGAGGGCACCGTCACCTCCACCCCGCCTTTCCCGGTCATGATCGGCGGCGGCCCCAAGCCCTCCGGCAAGGAGGAGGCCACCGTCATGCTTTTCCACGTCACCCCCGCCGCCTGCGCGGTCCGTCTGATCGGCGCCGAAGCCGGCCGGGAGTTGACGCGCCTCCAACTCACCCGCTGAACCCATGCTCCGCACCTGCACCCTGCTCGGCTTCGCCTCCCTGGCCGTCGCCGCCCCCAAGCCCGAGGACATCGTCCCCCGGCCCAAGGCCCCCTTCATCCAGCCCGCCGCGACCGAGCGCACCGAGCTGCATCAGGCGATCCAAGGCTACATGGCCACGCCGCCGGCCCAAGTCGTCGCCCACCCGGCCGCCAAGGACTTCCCCGGCGCGGTGGAGAGCAAGGCGCGGGTGAACCGCTCCGTCCCCTTCGACGCCACGCTCGTCGCCCGCTGGGACACGAACGCCCACAACGCCCCCAACCTCGCGACCGGGCCGGACGCCTGGCAGGAGACGGGCCTCTACGCAGCGCCCGGCGAGGTCGTCACCGTGAAAGCGCCCGTGATGCCCGAGGGCCGCGTGGTCCGCGTCATCATCGGCTGCCACCGCGACAGCCTGCTCAAACTCGACAAGTGGCAGCGCTTCCCCGTCATCACGCGCTCGTTCGAACTCAAGCCGGGCGAAAACCCCGTCGCCAACGCCTTCGGCGGCCAGCTCTTCATCCAGGTCAGGAACAACGGCGTCCGCAAGGCCGCGTCCGGCGCCGCCCCCGCGGCCACGCCCGGCCCGGCCGTGCTCGAGTTCGGCAACGCCGTGGCCATGCCCACCTTCGTGCTCGGCAAGGATACCGCGGAGACCTGGAAGCAATCCCTCGCCACCAGCCCGGCGCCGTGGGTCACCTTCGTCGCCAAGCACGCCATCCTGCATGTTCGCCGCGCGACCGCCGAGAAGATCGCCGACCCCAAGCCGCTGACCGAATGGTGGGACAAGGCCCTGGAACTCGAGGACGACCTGGTCGCGCTCGAGCGACTCGCGCCCGAACGCGTGGTCCCGGATGTCCAGATCTCGGCCGGCTTCATGCACTCCGGCTACCCGTTCATGTGCTTCATCAACCCGAGCGAAGCTTCGATGGTCGACCTCGCCAAGCTCTCGACCAAGGGCGACTGGGGCTTCTTCCACGAACTGGGCCACAACCACCAGCGCACCGACTGGACCTTCCCCGGCCAGACGGAGGTCACCTGCAACTTCTTCTCGCTCTATTGCATGGAGAAACTGGTCGGCCTGCCCCGCGGCGAAGGCCACGGCTCGATCAAGGACCTCGACGGCAACATGGCGAAGCGCCTGGGCAACCCGCCGAACCTCGGGGCGTTCGAACAGCTGGCTCCCTTCATGGTGCTCATCCGCGCCCACGGCTGGGAGCCGCTGCGCGCCACGCTCCGCTCCTACGCGCAGACGCCGGGCAAGGGCGACCTCGCCGCCAAGCAGAACAGCTTCGTGGTGCGCTACGGCCAGGCCGCCAAGGTCGACGTCGCCGATTTCTTCGGGCAACTCGGCTACCCGATCGCCCCGGAGACCAAGGAGGCCCTGAAGGGCTTCCCGGCCTTCCGCTACGTCCCCGCCGCTCCGGCCAAGTAAAACCCCGGTTACGAGGGGATTTGGACCCCCTTCTGCCTCGCCCTTGCCGGCAAACCTGCCCTAATGGAGGGCCAGCCGGGAGCCGCCCCCACGCGCCCCGCCCGCTCCTCCCATGTCCCTGATTTCCCGCCTCTCCGCCCGCCTCCAGAACCACCCGAAGCGCGTCGTCTTCCCGGAAGGCGCCGACCCGCGCATCATCCAGGCCGCCCGGCAGTTCGCCAACAAGAAGCTCGGCATCCCGATCCTCGTCGGCGATCGCCAGCGGATCAAGATCACCGCGGCCCGCCTCAACGTGAAGCTCGACGACATCCGCATCATCGAGCCGGAGCGCAGCGACGAACTGAAGTCCTACGCCGAGAAGCTGGCCTCCATCCAGCGCTACGGGAACACCAACCTGCAGGGCGATCCGGCCGTGCTCGCCCTCAACCCCAACTACTTCGCCTGCATGATGGTCGCCACGGCCGGCGCGGACGCCCTCATCTCGGGGGCCACGACCCACGCCGCCTCGGGGCTCCGGACGATCCTCCAGACGATGCCGCGGCAGGCGGGCGTCGAGACCGTCTCCTCGATGCAGATCCTGGAATCGGAGGAGGCCAAGTTCGGCGTCGACGGCGTGCTCTTCCTCGCGGATTGCGGCGTCATCCCCGAGCCCACCGCCGAGCAGCTCGCCGATATCGCGATCACCACGGCCGGCCTCGCCGGTCACCTCACCAACACCGTGCCGAAGGTCGCGATGCTCGCCTACTCCACGCACGCCGCGAACCCGCGCCTGAGCTCCGTCCAGCGCGTCCAATCCGCCACCGAGCTGGCGCGCCGCAAGGCCCGCGAACTGGGCATCGCCTGCGAGATCGACGGCGAGATGCAGGCCGACGCCGCCCTCAACCCGTTCGCCGCCGAGGCGAAGGAGGTCAGCGGCAGCGTGGCCGGCAAGGCCAGCGTGCTCATCTTCCCCGACCTCAACGCGGGCAACATCGCCTCCAAGATGGCCCAGCACATCGCCGACATCCCGGCCTACGGCCAGATCCTCACCGGTCTGGAACGTCCCGCCGCCGAGATTTCCCGCGGCGCCTCGGCGCACGACATCTTCGGCACGGCCGTCATCGTCGCCGCGCAGGCGGTCGACAAGTCGTACCTTTATCCCCTCCGCAAGGACGGCCCCGCCGCCTGACGACGATGCCGATGAAGCGTCGCTTCGCGGACAACGTGCCCGGACTCCTCCTGAGTCCGATGAACCACGACACGCGCCGCATCTTCGTGGCGGCGACGCGGATGAACGACGGCAAGACGACGACCTGCCTGGGCCTGACCGCCGCGCTCCAGACGATGGGGATGCACGTCGGCTACATCAAGCCGATCGCCCAGCGCATCGTGCAGTCGGGCGACGACCAGGTCGACGAGGACACGCTCCTGATCGACGGCCTCTTCAACCTCGACATCCCGATCGCGGCGATGTCGCCCGTGGCCATCGGGCCCGACTTCACCAAGCAGTACCTCGAGAACCCCGAGGAGATCGGCCCGCAGCTCAAGGACCGCATCTGCCGCGCCTTCGACCGCGCCGCCTACGGCAAGGACATCGTGGTGGTCGAGGGCTCCGGCCATGCGGGCGTCGGCTCGGTCTTCGGCGCCTCCAACGCCGACAACGCCCGGGTCCTGCGCTCCAAGGCCCTCCTCGTCGCCGCGGGCGGCATCGGCAAGCCGATCGACGAGATCGCCCTCAACAAGGCGCTCTTCGACAAGGCCGGCGTCGAGGTGGTCGGCGCCATCCTGAACAAGGTGATGCCCGACAAGCTCGAGTTCATCCGCGACTTCGCCGGCCGGGGCCTGCGCAAGCTCGGCGTGCCCCTGCTCGGGGTCGTCCCCCTGCAGGAGACCCTCGTCTACCCCAACCTCGACCAGGTGGCCGACGAGACCAAGGCCCGCTGGATTCACCAGCCCGCCGGCCTGCGCCGCGTCCGGCGCGTCGTCATCGGGGCGATGTCGGCCCGGCGCTCCGCGGAATACCAGCGCGTCCCCGGCACCCTCGTCATCGTCCCCGGCGACCGCGAGGACCTGCTGGAGGCCTTCCTCGCCGCCGGCGGGGGCAAGTCCCTGACCGGCGTGATCTTCTCCAACGGCCTCCTGCCCAACGACGACATCGTCCGCCGGCTCAAGGAGGCCGGGCTGCCGATGGCCGCGGTCGAGGCCGAGTCCTTCGCCGTCACCGCGCGCATCAACAACATGACGGTGAAGACGATGCGCCAGGACTCCGACAAGATCCCGATCATCGAGAAGATGATCGCGGAGTCGGTGGACATCCGCGGGCTGCTCCGCTCGCTCTGAGCCCGCTCAGACCGGGCGCAATACTTCCGCGAGGCGCGTGAAGTGCGCGTCCTCGAAGCCCATCGCCTTCTTCAGGTAGGCATCGCGGCCGATGAGGTTGTCGATCCGGCCGGCCTCCCGGCGCTGCTCCGCGGTGATCAAGCCGCGCAGGCGCGCCCACAGCGGCCCGACCGGGACCGGGTAGTCGCTGCCGTGCAGGAACCGCTGCCGCCAACGCGAGGCCAGGACCGACTTGAGCACGCCGCTGCGGATCGGGCTGTTGAGCGCGCTGGTGTCGGCGTAGAGGCGCGGAAACTCGTCCATCAGCTTCGTGAGTTCGCCGAAGTAGTTCGCGTCGAGGAAATGGCTGTGGCTCGCGGCATGCGCGGCGATGACCGTGACGCCGAGTTCGAGCGGCCGGCGCAGGATGCGCGGGTCCTGGAAATCGCGCCGCATCACCGGGACCGTCATCTCGCCGCCGGTGTGGCTGAGGAAGGGCAGCTTCGCCTCGGCCATGCGCCGCCAGAAGGCCTCGTAGCGCGGCGAGGCGCAATCGACGTTCTGGCAGTTGGGCAGGAGCTTCAGGGCGCGGGCGCCAAGCGCGAGGCAACGCTCCAGCTCGGCCAGCGCATCCGGGCGGGCCGGATGGATGGAAACCGCCGGCAGGAACTCCGGGTGCGCGCGGCAAACCGCGAACAAGTGGTCGTTCGGCACGTGGAACGAGCCGAAGTCGAGTTTCCGCCCGTCCTCGGCGTAGACCTCGTCCTGCGCCAGCAGCAGGGCTTGGTCGAGGCCGGAGCCGCGCCGGAGTTCCACCAGGCTGGCGACGTAGGCGGCGTCGAAACCGGGATCGTCGAGCCGGGTGGGCAGGCCGACCCCACGGCGCATGAACTCGGCGAGGAACCGGTGCCAGCCGCCGGGCACCTTGAGCCAACAACCGCTGCCGGAGAGTCCGTTACCGACGAGGTGGACGTGGCAATCGAAACGGGGAGCGGCCATGCGGGGGTGGAGCGGAACCTAGCCACCGAACCAGCGCAGGCAAACGCTATTGGTCCGATTTCAGGCCTAAAACGGCGGATTGCGCCCTTGAAGGCGGCTCCGTCCGGATTTATCCGTTGCGCATGCGCCCCGCCCTCCCCGCTTGGCTCCTGCTGGCCACTTCGCTCGTCGCCGCCCCGACGCCCTACGTCGACAAGAAGTCGGCCGTGGCCGACGAGGCGTGGATGAACGCCCGCGTGAAAGCCGGCGAAGTCCTGCAGAGCGGCCAGCAGCTCGACCCGGAAGGTACGCTGATCGACGTCAGCGGACGGCTCCTCGCGATCGAGTTCGCCCAAGGCGGCAAGGTGCTCGTGCTCAAGACCACGACGACGCTGGCGACCTTCGAGCCCGAATCCTTCAAGCTGATCGCGAAGGCCGAGTTCCCGGTGGCGAAGGGCGGCGGCTCCATGCACGGCCTGGCCATCTCGGCCGACGGCGCCACGGCGGTCGTCTCG
>JBIISU010000254.1:0-2524 GCA_044340815.1 Opitutales bacterium
CCTTTTTCATGCCCATACGCTAGGGTCATGGAGCGACTCGCCACCGTCGATTGGTTTACGATCATCGCGGCGCTCTGCTTCTGGCAGGCGCTGGTCTGGGCTCAAAGTCTTGACCGAGGCTTTCCGCTCTGGCTGCGAAGGTCGGCCTGGCCTTGTCTGGCGCTTTGGTTGCTCGCGTGGAACTTCACCGAGCGTCCGGGCCTGGTGCTGGCCTTGGCCGCCGCCCCGGCGACCTTGTTCGCGCTGTGGCTTTCGGCCCATGGCTTGCGGCGCTTCCTCGCCGACGACCTCGCGCCGCCGGCCCGCCGCTGCCTGGAATTGCTGTCGGCCACCGGCCCGCTGGTCGCGGCGGCGGCCTGGGTTTGGTCGCGCTACGACCGAACCTTCGCGGGTTTCCCGGATCCGCTCGCCACGCTGACCACCGTTCACTTCGCCATCACGTTCGGCGTCCTGCCGCTGGCGATGGCGGCGAGCGAACGCCCGCTGCCGCGCTCGCGCCGGCGCGACGCGGGACTCTGGCTCTACGTCGTCGGTGCGCCGGCCACGGCGCTATGCTTCGCCCTGCGGGCCGACCCCTTCCGCCCCGGCATGGTTGAAGTCGCCGGCGCCATCGCCTTCGCCGCCGGCTTCTTGCTTTGGGCTTCGGGCATGCCCGTGCGGCGCGGACCGGGGCCCTACGCGTGCCTCATCCCCGGCTTTCTCCTCGGCGTCGGCTACACCGCCGCGCACGCCTTCGGCTGGGACTACCTCACGATTCCGCAGATGGCCGCGGTCCACGGATCGCTCAACCTGCTCGGCTCGCTGCTGCTCGCCGCCCAGGCGCCGGCCTTCGCGGACGCGGCGCCGCCGGCGCCCGACCTGGGTACGCCCGTCGACGGCGGCGACCGCTCGACGGCGTTGTTCGCCGATACCCACCGCGTCGCGCTCGGGCCTTGGTCTCCGGAGGCTTTCGCGCGGATCCGGGAAGCGTTGCTCGGCTATCGATTCTACCCCGCGCACGTCATGGTGCGGCGGACGCAGTTCGAGGACGAAGGCCGGGCGGTCAGGGTCGGCGACCGGCTGGGGCTCGGGCTGCTCGTACCCATCCTACCGGGACTCGCCCCCCTGATGCTGCCCGCCATCGTCGAGGTCGACCACGTGGAAGCCGGCGCCGAGCGGTGTGGCCTCGGTTACGTGACCACCCGACGTCACTACGGCCGGGGCGTCTGGCGCGCCGAGGTGGCCCGCGCCGGCGACCAGCTGATGCTCACCGTCTCCTACCACGTCCGCCCGAGCCGTTGGTTCGTGTGGTGCGGGTTGCCGGTCTACCGCCGCTTCCAGCTCGCCGCCTTCCGCGCCGGGGCCGACAACCTGCGGCGCCTGGCCGCGTAGCCGCCTTCGGCCATCCCCGGCGCTTAGGGCGCGTCGAGGCGGACCAGCGTGATCTCGTCGGGTCGGCAGGTGCCGAGGCGGATCTCGCCGTCGTTGGCCAAACTGAAGATCGGCGGCTCGGGGCGGATCGTCGCGATCTGCCGCGCGGCCCGGCCGGCGTTGATCTTCTGCAGGCCGACGAAGTCCAGGATGACGGGGTTCGCGCTGGCGAGCAGGACCTTGTCCGAACGCACCCAGCCCGCGTCATAGGTCGGGCCCCCGAGGACCTGGTAGCGCTCCAGCGACAGGATGGTGAGGGCTTGGCGGCGCGTCAGGCCCGGGATGGCGCAGACCTCGACGGCCGCCTTGGCCGCGTTCGAAGGCATGTCGAGGAAGCGCTCGGCGTTGACCATGTTGCCGAGCGAGGCGGCGGCCAAGGCGCCGTGCACGCCGAGCGACTTGCTGTCGCTGAGGACCGGAAGGTTGATCCAGAAGTCGACGTCGTCGAAGAGCGTCTTGGGGAGGATGCTGATCCGCGGATTGCCCCACGGGACGTTGGGCGTGCCGGGGCTCGGCATCACCTGGTTCTCGTAGCGGAGCCGCGCGTCGGCGGCCCAGCCCGGGGCGAGCTGGTCCCACGCCTGGACCGCGTAGCCCTCGAAGCGGGGCTCATCCTTGCTCAAGGCGGGCAGGAAGCCGCAGGAGCGGAGGTTTTCCTGGCGCCCGTCGCAGATGATGACGGCTTCGCGCGCGAAACCGCGGCGCAGGAGGGCGGCGCCCACGGCCCGGACGAGGGGCTTCGGGGTGCAGAGCCCGATGCCGGCTTCGGAGGACACCTTGAGTCCGCATTTCCGGAGCGCGCCCGGGCGCAGCGGCACGCCGGTCCGCGCCTCTTGTTCCGCCAGCAGCTTTTCGACCGCCCCGGCGTAATCCTCGTCCGAGAAGCCCTGCAGCTTCTGCTCGATCAGCAGGAGCTTGGGGTCCGTCGCCGCGCCGCAGGCGCCGAGGCCGAGGACGAAGGCGAGCAGGAGACGGACGGCGAGGCGCATGGGACCATCTTCGCCGGCCACCCCGATTCCGCAAGCCGCTGTTTTGTTTGCGCCTCGGCCCCCGGGCGTCATTTTCGCCCCCATGACCGTGAGCCCCCCGTCCCCGCAGCGCCGCATCCTCGGAC
>JBIISU010000255.1:0-2514 GCA_044340815.1 Opitutales bacterium
ATCCGATTTCCCGCCGCGGATAAAGCGGGTCGGTCCGGCGAAGACCTCGCCCGGCGCCAGGGGGTTGCCCAGGATCGCGGGAAGACCGGCGGTCAACGCGGCGCGGTTGACCGTCCAACGCCAGCGGCCCTCGGCGTCCTGGCCGAGGTTCGTCAGGATGAACTGCCGCATCCCCCACTCGGGGACCTGCGCGGCGAGCTTCTCCTCGGCGTCGCGCCGCGAGACCACGCCCGCCAGGTCGAGCGCGTTCATCGCGGCGAACTCGACGCGCACGCGGTCGGCGTAGGCGCGCGGGGCGATGTCGACGACCGTCAACCGGGACACGAGGTCGGGCCGGTCCATCGCCAGGCGCATCGCGGCCTTGCCGCCCATGCTATGGCCCACCAGGTGGACCGGGCCGAGGGCGAGCCGCTCGAGGCAGGCCACCACATCCCCGGCCAGCGCGGCGTAGCCGCAATCGTCGCCCCACGGCGAGACGCCGTGGTTGCGCAGGTCGGGCGCCAGGACGCGATGGCCCCGCTCCGCCAAGGCCACGCCGGCGGACTGCCAATTGCGCGCGGAGCCCAGCAGGCCGTGGAGCACGACCAAAGGGGCGCCCGTCCCGCCGAGTTCGCGGACGGCCAACGTCAACGGCGCGCTCACGAGACGATGCGCGAGCCGGCGAAGCTGATCCCCGCGAGGTTCATCTCCAATCCCTTCGGATTCGCCGAGACCCGGAGGCCGGTCTCCTTGGTGACGAGGCCCGCCCGGATCAGGCGGGTGAGGTCCTTATTGAGGGAACGCGAGCCGACGTCCCCGCCGGCTTCGACCAGTTCCGGGATCCGCTCGAAACTGCCGTCGGCCAGCATGCGGCGGGCCAGCGGATCCACGACGAAGACCTCGCAGGCGGGCAGGACGCCGGCGCCGTCGGCCCGCGGCACGAGGGTCTGCACCACCACGGCGCGGAGCACCGCGGCGATCGAACGCTTGGCCAGGTTCAGCTGCTCGGGCGGATAGAACTCGAAGAGACGTTGCACCGCCTGCTGCGCGGAGCCGGCGTGCAGGGTCGACAGGACGAGATGACCCGTCTCGGAGGCGTGCACGGCGGTCTCGAAGGTTTCGCGATCCCGCATCTCGCCCACGAGGATCACGTCCGGATCCTGCCGCAGGGCGGCCTTGAGGCCGGCGGGGAAGTCGGCCACGTCGATGCCCACCTCGCGCTGGCTGAAGGAGCACTTCCGGTCGGAAAAGAGGTACTCGACCGGATCCTCCAGCGTGATCACGTGCAAGGCCTCCGTCTCGTTGAGGTGGCGCAGCATCGCCGCCAGCGTGGAGCTCTTCCCGGAGCCGGTGGGACCGCACACGAGGACCAGGCCCTGGTCGGCCGCGAGCAGGGCACCCAGCGACTTGGGTTCGTGGTTGAGCGCGGCGAAGTCGGGTGGGTTGGACTTCACCAGGCGCAGGGCCAAGGCGGGCTGGCCGCGCTGGATGTAGGCGTTGACGCGGTAACGGCCCTGCCCGGAGGCCCCGAGGTCCAGGGAGTAGTCGACCTGATGGTCGGCGAGCCAGCGGGCGCGGAAGGCGGCGGGGACGGTCGCCTCGATGAAGTCCGCCAGTTGGGCCGCGGTGAAGGGCGACATCTCCGTCTCCACCAGTTGCCCGGCGACGCGCACCAAGGCGGGGCGGCCGACCTTGAGGTGGAGGTCGCTCGCGGCGTGCTCGACGGCGAGGGCGAAGAGGTCGGCGAAGATCGGCGGGACGGCGGCCATGGGGAACGCCGCCATCGTGCCCACGGTTTTAGGACGGTCGAACCCAATCTACGCGCTGGGCGGGGCTTGCCACTGGACGACGCCCGCGCGACCATAGGGCATGCTCCGCGCCCTCCTCTGCCTGCTCTTCGCCGCGGCCACCGCCCCGGCGGCCATCGAGGTGGTCAAGGTACCCGGCATCGAGGAGATGCGCGAACCCGTCAACCTGGCGTTCGACGCCCAAGGGGGCGCCTACCTCGTCGAGTCGATGCGCGGCAACCGGATCTTCCGGTGGCGCAACGGCCGGATCGACCCCATCTCCGGCTTACGCTGGGACAGCGCGCCCAAGGGCATGGAGCCGCCCGCACCGGCCAAGGCCCTGGACCTCTCGCCCGCCGTCTACCAGGGCATGGGGGACATCGCGGTCGCTCCGGATGGCGCCATCTACGTCTGCGACAGCCTCCAGCATCGCGTCGTCCGCCTCGACCCGAAGACGCACGTCGCGACGCTCTTCGCCGGCACGGGCAAGTCCGGCTTCGCGGGCGACGGCGGCCCGGCGGAGCGTGCCCGTTTCAACATTCCGACGAGCGGCGCCATCGACCCGACCGGCAAGTTCCTGCTCGTCGCCGACCTCGGCAACCACCGCATCCGGCGCATCGATCTCGCCACCCGGGTCGTGACGACGATCGCGGGCAACGGCGAAAAGGGCTTCCCGCAGGAGGGCGCCGACGCCCTCGCCTCCCCCTGCTGCTACGTGCGCACCGCGTGCGTGACCGCGGAGGGGACG
>JBIISU010000256.1:0-2513 GCA_044340815.1 Opitutales bacterium
TCGTCGGTGCCGCGGATCGACAAGGTGTAATAGGCCCCGGTCAAGTCTTCGGGCACCTCGCCGACCCAGGCGCCCTGGCCGGCGGGCTTGAGCGCGACCAGGTGGTGGAGCCCGGCCTCCGGCCGACGCCAGCTCACCTCGACCGCGCGGGCGCGGGGGGCGAACACCCGGAAGGCGGTGGCGTGCGCGCCGACCGTCGCGCCGAAGGGACCGGCCGGCTCCAGTACATCGAGCGGGTCCGAGGCGAGGATATCGCAGAGCTCCAATTCGTCGGGCTTGGCGTAGATCAGCCGGACGGGCGCCGCCACCGGATCCACGTCGACGGCGAGGAAGCGGAAGAAATGCCGCCCCGTGCGCGTCGGCGCGAGCGTCAGGTTGCGGTGACCGTGTTCGTCGCGGCGGACGTTGTCCGCGTCATGCGGCGGCTCCAGCCAGCGGCCGTCGGCGCGGACGAACTTGAAGGGCACCTCGGCGCCATCGGGCGAGACGTCGGCGAGCGGGACGGCGAGTTCGAAACCCTCCGCGCCTTGGGCGCAGACCGCCGGCAACAGCCAGCGGCCGACCTCCGTCCGCCCCCAGTCGTTGAACGGACCCGCGACGACCACGCCCGCGCCGACGCCATCCGGCAGGAGGCTCTTCCAGCAGAAGAAATGGACATGGCCCGCCTCGATCCAGTAACCGGAGCGCAGCGCCCAGAGCCGCGGATCCGCCCGCTCCAGGGAGACCAGCCGCGCGGGCGGGTTCAGGGCCAGCGGCGGGTGGCCGGCGTCCGTCCAGTCGGCCGACAAGGCGACGAGGCCCGAGGCCTTGGTCTCCCAGCGCGCGCCGGACAGTTGTCGCGTCATGCCCCCGATGAGGAAGCGGGAAAAAGATTTGGCGAGCAAAAGCGGGCTGGATTCGGGCTCCACGCTCGCCCACGATGCGGCGTGGACATCAGCGTACTGACCAGCGACTGGACGGGGCATCGCCTGCTCGACACGGGCGACGGCTTCAAGCTCGAGGAGATCGGCGGCGTGCGCATGATCCGCAGCGAGCCCAAGGCCTGGTGGTCCAAGTCCCTGCCGGCCGGCGAGTGGCAGAAGGCCGTGGCCGAGCACAAGGAAGGCGGCCGCGAAGGCCATTGGGAGCTCCGCGGCAACTGTCCCAAGGAATGGGAGACCCAGCTGGGCAAGCTGCGCTTCCAGCTGCGGTTCATGGACAATTCCAAGCAGTTCGGGGTCTTCGCCGAGCAGTCCCCCCACTGGAAGTGGCTCTCCCAGCAGCAACCCGCCGCCGCCAACCGACCCCGCATCCTCAACCTGTTCGGCTACACCGGCGCCGCTTCGCTCGTCGCCGCGCAGGCCGGCTGGCACGTCACGCACGTCGACGCCTCCAAGCCCGCCGTGGCCTGGGGCCGCCGCAACCAGGAGCTCTCCGGGATGGCCCAGGAGCCGATCCGCTGGATCATCGAGGACGCCATGACCTTCGTGAAGCGCGAGGTGAAGCGCGGCAACCAGTACGAGGCGATCATGCTGGACCCGCCCGCCTTCGGCCGCGGCCCCAACGGCGAATTCTGGAAGGTGGAGCGCGACCTTGCGCCCCTGCTGCGCGCCTGCCGCGACCTGCTCTCGCCTGAGGCCCGCTTCATGCTCCTGACGGTCTACACCATCGACGCCTCCTCCATCCTCTGCCACAACCTCCTCGAGGAGGTCACCCGCGGGCTGGGCGGCCGGATCGACATCGGCGAGCTGGCCCTGAAGCAGGAAGGCAATGGCCGCCTGCTGCCGTTGTCGCTCTGGGGTCGCTGGCAGGCCAAGGCGAAGGGTTGAACCGCGGAAGCGGGCCTAATGGAAGGCGCCGCCCCGGGTTAAAAGGTTTCCCCTCGGCGGGTTTCCCTGTCTAATCGGGGTCCGTGAGCCTCGTACCCGACCAAGCCACCTTCCGCCAGCTGGCCCAGACGTCCGACCTGATCCCGGTCTGCCTCGACCTCATGGCGGACCTCGAGACGCCGGTTTCCGTCTACGCCCGCCTGCGCACCCTGGGCGAAGCCTTCCTCTTCGAGTCGGTCACCGGCGGCGAACACATCGGTCGCTACAGCTTCTGCGGGGCCTCCCCCGCCCTGACCATCACCTCCTGGGAAGACCGTACCGAGATCGTCCGTCGCGGCGGCGGCAAGGAGACCATGCCCACCCCGGCCGACCCGCTGACCCTCGTGAAGCGCGAGGTCGCCGGCCTGCGCGTGGCCAAGGTGCCCGGCCTGCCCCCATTCGTCGGCGGCATGGTCGGCATGGTCGGCTACGAGTACGTCCACCGCGTCGAGCCCACCGTCCCGCGCGCGGCGAAGGACCCCGCCGGCGCCCCGCTCACCCACTTCATGCTGGTCGACCGCGTGGTCGCCTTCGACAACGCCCGCCAGACGCTGCGCCTGATCGTGAACGCCCGCGTCGGCTCCCCGGCCCAGGCCGACGAGGCCTACGCGGCCGCCCGCCGCGAGCTGGAGGCCCTCCGCGCCGTCGTCACGGGTCCCCGCGCCG
>JBIISU010000257.1:0-2510 GCA_044340815.1 Opitutales bacterium
GAGATCGGTCGCGGCACCAGCACCTACGACGGCATCAGCATCGCCTGGGCCGTGGCGGAGCACCTGCATGGCGCCGGTGACGCCGGTCCGCGGACGTTGTTCGCGACCCATTACCATGAACTGACCCGCCTGGCCGGCCGGCTCGTCCGCCTGCGTAATTGGTCCGTCGCCGTGAAGGAGTGGAACGACGAGATCGTCTTCGTCCGTCGGGTCGTCCCGGGCGCCGCGGACCGGTCCTACGGCATCCAAGTCGCCCGCCTCGCCGGGATGCCTCCGGCCGTCGTCAGCCGGGCCCGCGAAATCCTGTCGGGTTTGGAGACCGGGGATGGTCTGCCGGGCGGCAAGGTCGCCGCCGCGGAGGTCGCCGCGCCGGTCGCGGACACGCCGCGCACGTCGAAGCGCAGGGAGACGACGGAAGCACCGAAGCCTTCCAAGCCGGCGAAGCCCGCGGGTGGACCCGAATTGGACCTCTTCGGCTAAGGCTTCAGATCCGCTCGTTCCACTCGCGCGAGTTGAACCGGGCCCAGCTCGTCTCGTGGTCGAGTTGGTCGTAGACGGGCTCCGTCACCGCCGCGGGCGGGCTGCCGAGCTTGGCGCCCAGGGCGGCGGTGAAGTCGCGTTCAAAGCGGGTCCAATCGCAATCCTTCAGGAAAGGGCGCCAGACGTAACCCTCGAGCAGCAGCCCGCTGCGGGTGCGTTTCTGCGCGGCCCCGGCGACCTTGCGGCCGTCGTCGCTGCGCACCAGGTCGTTGGGCTCGGCGCGTTGGGCGCAGGCATCCGGCGACTGGAACGGACGTTCGCCGCTCGGGGCCGGCGCGAGCTTCACGGGTTGGCCTTGGGCTTGCAGCGCCGTGGCGAGCGCTTCGTGCACGGCCGCATAGCTGGCCATCGCGTCGGCGGCGTAGAGCGGGTGTCCCGCGGGGATGACCAGCGCGAACGTCCAGTCGTCCAGGTGGGAGACGAGTCCGCCGCCGGTGCAACGACGGACCAGCGGATAATGGGCGGGCACCTGCGCACGGTACTTGGCCCAGGGTTGGGATACCCCGAAGGTATAGGCCGGCCCCGACCAGCCGAAGGGCCGGAAGCGGATCCGCTCCGGCCGCGGGTAATGCTCCAGCAGCAGGTAGTCCGCCGACATGTTGGCGACGGCGTCGGCGGTCTGGCGGGGCAGGACATCCATGCTCAGAAGTCTACGCCTTTCTCGAGCCGACGCACGACCTTTCGGCCGGTGACTTGCTCGACCCACGCTTCGCAGCCCCGCGGGACCCGCAAAGCCGCGAGTTGTTCGTCGAAGGACTGCGCCGCGGTGCGGAGCTTGCCCGCGAGCGGGTGCAGCCGCAGGCTGAGGTCCTGCGGACGGGCGGCAGAGGAGGGGACTTCGGCGCGGCTGATCGGCCTGACCCAGCGGTCCGCCTCGAGCCCGAAATGGCGGGCGACGCGCACGCCGATCTCATGCCGGCTCAGGGCCTCGGTGCCGGCCCAATGATAAAGACCCGTAAGGTTGGCGCGCTCGCACAGCTCGATGGTCACGTCCGCCAGGTTGGAGACCTCGACCGGTTGGCGGATCTCATCGGTGAACAAGGCGGCCGGGCGTCCTTCCTTCCACGAGAGGAAGAGACGCTCATGGAGACCGCGGTCGCCGCCCGGCGAGTTGCCGATGATCGGCGAGGTTCGCAGCACGGCGGCATGCTCGCGGCCGTAACGGAGGACCTCGACCTCGGCGGCCGCCTTGGTCTCGCCGTAAAGGTTGAGCGGAGCGGGCTGGTCGGTGGGCTGGTAGTTGCCGACGACCCCGTCGAAGACGGTATCCGTGGAAAGGTGGACCAGCTTGGCCCCGACATGGAAACAAAGTTGGGCCAGCTTCTTCGGGACCTCCGTGTTCAACGCGCGGGCCTTGGCGGGGTCGGCCAGGCAGGTCTCGATCGTCGGCAGGGCGGCGCAATGCACGACGGCCTGGGGGAACTCCTCGAGCAGCAGGGATTCCAGGGCGGCCTCCGAGCAGAGGTCGAACGGCCGCGCCTGCTTCACGTCCGGGACCGTCGGCGCCCGCGCGCCGCCGAGCGCGATGACTTCGTGGCCGCGCCGCAGGGCGGCGAGGCAAACCTCGCGACCCAGGAATCCCGAGGCGCCGGTGACGACGATCTTCATGCCGGACGCTTAAGCCGCGGTGGAGCCACTGGCAAGCGGGTAGGGTGGTCCGGACGCTTGCCAAGCGTGCCAACACCCGCATGGATGGTGGCCTTCATGGCTTCCTATTCAGACCTAGCCAACCGACCCGTGCTGACCCAGCCGACCTACGAGGCTGGCCGCCCCATCGAAGTCGTCGCCCGGGAGTTCGGGCTGGAGCCCGCTTCGGTCATCAAGCTCGCCTCGAACGAGAACCCGCTCGGTCCTTCCCCGTTGGGGCTCGCCGCGGCCCGCAAGGCCCTCGAGGTCTGCCACCTCTACCCGGATGGTGGCTGCACCTTCCTCCGCGAAAAGCTGGCCGCCAAGTGGGAGTTGACCCCCGG
>JBIISU010000258.1:0-2505 GCA_044340815.1 Opitutales bacterium
GTCGGTGCTGATGACGGGCCGCAAGGCGGTCCGCGGTGAGCCCCTCCTGAATTTCGACATCCTGACGGGCGACATGCTGTTCGTCGATCGGGTGTCCTACAACTTCGTGGCCCCGCGGCGCGGCGACACCTTCGTCTTCCGCACCAACAACATCCCCGGGCTCAACGACCGCTTCGGCAATCCCTCGCAGAACTACTACGTCAAGCGCTTGGTCGGCGTGCCCGGCGAGAGGTTGCTCGTGAACGCCGAGGGGCAGTTGCTGGTCAACGGCGTCGCCGTCGCCGCGCCGGAGCCGATCGCGGCCAACAACCGTCGCGACATCGCGGCGGGTTATTACGGTTACCTGCCCGAAGTCGGCGGCGACCGCTATGCCATCCCGCTGAACGCCGAGCACACCGTGCGGGACCATCATTACTTCGCGATGGGCGACAATTCCGCCAACAGCTTCGACTCCCGCGGTTGGGGCGAGGTGCCCGAGGGCGACGTCGTCGGCCAGCCGCTCTTCATCCTGCACCCCTTCACCAAGCGCTGGGGTTGGGCGAAGTAGTCAGGGACTGGGCCGGGGCTAGGGCTGGGGCTGGGACCAGGTTGGTTTGCGCGGCGAAGTGCCCCCCATGGGCTGTCTTGTCACGGTCAGGGATGACTCCTGTCCGTCTTGCCTATCCCTGGCCCTGGCCCTAGCCCTAGCCCCGCTTCGCCTCATGTCCTGGACCCTCTACCGCCACTACAAGGGCAACCATTACCTGCGGTTGGGCGAGGCCGCGCATTCCGAGGACCTTTCGCCGCACGTCCTCTACCGCTGCCTCTACGATAACCCCGAAGCACGCACATGGGTAAGGCCGCAGCCGATGTTCGAAGGCACGATCGAGGACGGCCGCCAGCGCTTCACGCCGGTGGCGCGGATCCGGCTCGTCCAGCCCGAGGACCTTCCCGCGGTCCTTGCCTTCGGTTACGATGCCTGGGGGGAGGGTAAGGCGCTCGCCGATTTCATCGCCGGCTACGATCAGAGCCGCAATCACCTGCGCGGTACGCGTTACCTCCTGGAGACCTTGGAGGGCGTACCCGTCGCAGGCCTGAACACGCTGCGCTTTCGTCGCGGCTTGATGGGGCTCGCCTCGGTCGCCACCGCTCCCGCTCAGCGCGGCCGAGGCTACTCCTCGCTCCTGGTGCGCGGCGTCATGGAATTGCAGCGCTTCCTCCACGGCGACCTACGGTTCCTCCTGTTCTCGGAAGTGGCGCCGAGCGTGTACGAACGCCATGGGTTCCGCGTCCTGCCGGCGGAGCATCAACGCTTCCTGCCCTCCGTCGCCATGGCCACGGGCGACTCGCCGCTGTCCGCCGAGGAAGCCGAGCCCCTGAAGGCTTACTTCTGAGTCCGGGACCCGGCCTACCGGAAAGACCTCAGGCGCCAGGCGGCGTCGGCCTCGCGGTCGGTGCGGAACTCGATCACGCGCACGCCCTTGCCGCGACGCTCAAGGTGGCGGGCGAGTCCGGCCCAGGTCTCCGCGAGGTCGTGGCGCACGCCGTGCGCGGCGCAGAGCTTGCCGAGGTCGGCCGCCTGCGGGGTGCCCCAGAGTTGTTCGAAGTGCTTGGTTTCCTGCGCGACGGGGAGGTGGTTGAAGATACCCCCGCCTTGGTTGTTGATGACGAGGACGGTGAGGTCGCCGGCATGGCCATAGGCGGAGAGCAGCGCGTTGCTGTCGTGCAGGAAGGTGAGGTCGCCGCAGAGGAGTACGGTGCGCCGCCCGTCGAGCGAGGCGCCGAGCGCGGTGGAGACGGTGCCGTCGATGCCGTTGGCGCCTCGGTTGCAGAGGACTTCCGGTCCGGGACCCGCGGGGTGCGAGAACCACTCGAGGTCGCGGATGGGCATGCTGCTCCCGACGAAGAGGCGGTCGTCCGGACCGAGGGCGGTCTCGAGTTGAGCGATGACGCGGCCTTCGAACGGCCAGTCGATCGCCACGACCTTCTCCAACCGTCGTCCGGCTGCGGCCTGGGCTTTCTGCCAGCGGCGGAGCGTGGCGTTGGCCGGGCTGGCAGGCGCCTCGCCCCCCGGCGTGAGCGCCCCATCCAAGCGCGTCCAGCGGCCGTGCGTCGCGTCCGTATTCTCGCCCGGCCGTCCGACCAGCAGCATCAGCGGATCCGCTTGGCGGAGCCATCCGCGCAGCGCCTTGCTCGTCGGCAATGGTCCCACCACCACGACCGCCTCGGGCGCCAGCGCCTTCGCGGTCTTTTCGTCGCGCAGGATGAGGTCGTACGCCGTGATCAACCGACCCGTCCCGGCCAGGTCACCGCGGAGGGTGCCGGCACCATCGGCCAGGATCGGCCAGCCGGTCAGCTGGGAGAGCTCCTGCAGGGCCCGGGCGCTCTCGTGGCGGTCGGCGAAGGCATGCGGACCGACGACGATCGCCCCCCGCTCGGTGCGGGGGAGGAGGCCGGCCACCACGGCCGGGGTCAGCGTCGGCTGGACTTGCCCGGCGGCCGGCAAGGTCGTGAAGGCCTCGAGAT
>JBIISU010000029.1:0-8755 GCA_044340815.1 Opitutales bacterium
GGCTGGTCCGTCCGCTCGTACGCGTGGGCGCCGAAGAAGTCGCGCTGACCCTGGAGCAGGTTCTGCGGGAGGTTCTCGGTGCGGTACGAGTCGAAGTACGAGAGCGCCGAGCCGAGGGTCGGCACGGGGATGCCGTGCTTCACCGCGAGGGCGATGACCTTGCGCCAGTTCTTCTGGGCCTTCTTGACCGTCTTCTTGAAGTACGGGTCGAGGAGCAGGTTATCCAGCGAGCGCTTCTTGGCGAAGGCTTCGGTGATCTTCTGCAGGAAGCTCGCGCGGATGATGCAGCCGCCGCGCCAGATCTGGGCGATCTCGCCGAAGTTGAGCTTCCACTTGTACTCGTTCTGGGCCTCGCGCATGAGCTGGAAGCCCTGGGCGTAGGAGCAGATCTTGGAGCAGTAGAGGGCGTCGCGGATCTGTTCGATGACCTTGGCCTTGTCCGGGTTCGTCATCGCGCGCTTCGGGCCGCGGAGGACCTTGGCGGCCTTGACGCGTTCTTCCTTCACGGCGGAGAGGCAGCGGGCGAAGACGGCTTCGGCGATGGTCGGGGCGGCGACGCCCATGTCGAGGGCGTTGGCGCTCGTCCACTTGCCCGTGCCCTTCTGGCCGGCGGTGTCGAGGATCACGTCGACCAGCGGCTTGCCGGTCTCGGGGTCCTTCTGCTTGAGCACCTTGGCGGTGATCTCGATGAGGAAGGAGTTCAGGTCGCCCTTGTTCCACTCCTCGAAGGTGGTGCCGATCTCGTCCGGGGTCATGCCCAGGAGGCCGCGCATCAGGTCGTAGGCTTCGCAGATCATCTGCATGTCGCCGTACTCGATGCCGTTGTGGACCATCTTCACGTAGTGGCCGGCGCCGTCGGGACCGATGTGGGCCACGCAGGGGACGCCGCCCTTGATGGGCTTGCCGGGGGTCGCGCCGGTCAGCTCGACGCCGGTGACGGCATCGACCTTGGAGGCGACGGCTTCCCAGATGGGCTTCAGCTCGGCCCAAGCGGCGGGGTCGCCGCCCGGCATGAGGGACGGCCCGAAACGGGCGCCTTCTTCGCCGCCGGAGACGCCGGAGCCGATGAAGCGGAGGCCCTTGGCCTTGAGTTCGCGTTCGCGGCGGATGGTGTCGGTCCAGAGGGCGTTGCCACCGTCGATGATGATGTCGCCCGGCTCGAAGACCGCGGCGAGCTCGTTGATCACGGCGTCGGTCGGGCCGCCGGCCTTGACGAGGATGACGGCCTTGCGGGGCTTCTTCAGGGAAGCGGCGAAGTCCTTCATGGTGGGGCAGCCGGTCAGCTTGCCCGGGGTCTTCGGGTTTTCCTTCACGAACTCGTCGGTCTTGGCGGTCGTCCGGTTGTAGACCGAGATCGCGAAGCCGTGGTCGGCGATGTTGAGGGCGAGGTTCTGGCCCATGACGGCCAGACCGATGAGACCAATGTCGGATTGCATAAGAGGAGCCCATGCGAACCCCCGGGGGCGGGCATGGCAAACCAGAAAACGGTGGTTTTCCTTCAAAACGGCGGTGGGCCGGCCCGCGGGAAGGCTTTCCCCTCGCCACCTTCGCGTGCGCTCCCATGTTCTGACGCCGTCATGTCCCAGCTCGTCGGCAAACGCATCACCCTCGGGGTCACCGGCTCGATCGCCGCCTACAAGGCCGCGGACCTGACCTCCCAGCTCGTCAAGTACGGCGCCGAGGTCCAGGTGGTCATGACCAAGGGCGCCACCCAGTTCATCACCCCGATGACGCTCCAGGTGCTCTCCCGCCGGCCGGTGGCGTTCGACCTTTGGGCCGAAGGCGCCAACTCCGTCCCGGGCCACATCGAGATCGCCGACTCCTCCGACCTGCTGCTCGTCGCCCCGCTTTCGGCCAACGTCCTCGCGGAGTTCGCCCACGGCCTCGCGCCGGACCTGCTGACCAGCATCTACCTCGCCACCCGCGGTCCGGTCCTGCTTTGCCCGGCGATGAACGGCAAGATGTACGAACACCCGGCCACGCAGGCCAACCTCAAGACGCTCCGCGCCCGCGGCCACGCCGTCGTCGACCCCGCCGAGGGCATGCTCGCCTGCGGCTATGAGGGCGTCGGCAAGCTCGCCCCGGTCGAGGAGATCGTGAGCCGCGTGCTGTCGATCCTGGGTTGAGCCGGATGGACCCCCGCGCCCTGCGCCAGCGGATCGAAGCCTCGGCGAAGGCGCTGGGCTTCGACGCCTTCGGGGTCGCGCCCGTCGAGGTCGACGTCCGGGCCGACTACTTCCGGAAGTGGATCGCCGACGGCATGCATGGCGATATGGCTTGGTTGGCCCGTAATCCGGACCGCCGGACCGACGCCCGCAAGGTGCTGCCCGAGGCCCGCAGCCTGGTCGTGGTGGGCCTGAACTATTTCCAGCCGCACCCGCCGGCAGGCTACCGCATCGCCAAATACGCGCTCGGCGCCGATTACCACGACGTGATCCTCGAGCGGCTCAAGGAGCTCTGCGTCCTGATGCAGTCCCTTGGGGGTGAGCAGAAGCCCTACGTCGACACCGGACCGGTGCTCGAGAAGCCCGTCGCGGCGGCGGCGGGGCTCGGCTGGCAGGGCAAGAGCACGATCCTCATCCATCGGGGCGCCGGCACCTGGCTCTTCCTCGGCGTCATCCTGACGACCCTGGAGCTCGAGGCCACGGCGACCCGCGAGCCGGACCGCTGCGGGTCCTGCACCCGTTGCCTCGACGCCTGTCCGACCGCGGCGATCATCGCGCCCTATCGGATGGATGCGCGCAAGTGCCTCGCCTACCTCACCATCGAGCACAAGGGCGCCATCCCCGTCGAGTACCGCGAAGCCCTCGGCGACCGCGTGTTCGGCTGCGACGACTGCCTCGACGTCTGTCCCTGGAACAAGTGGGCGGCGGTCACCCGCGAAGCCCATTTCGCCCCACGTCCGCACCCCCCGCTGCGGGCGACCTTGGCGTGGACGGAGGAGCAGTTCCTCGCCCATTTCCGCGGCACGCCGGTCGAGCGACTCGGGCTGGCGCGTTGGCGACGCAACGCGCTCACGGTCCTGGGCAATGTCGGCACGACCGCCGACCTCCCGGCCGCCGAAGCGTTGCTCGGCGACCCCGACCCGATGGTGGCGGAGCATGCGGCGTGGTCGGTCGCCCGCCTGCGCACCCGCTGAACCTACGGGTTGCCTCGGACCCCGGCCTCGTCCTAATGGGAGCCGTGACCCTCGCCCAAGCCTACTACGCGCTCGCCGCGGTCCTGCTGCTCGCCGGTTTCCTGGTCTGGACCGGCGCCGAGGTCCTGCGTTCCTTCCGCCGCTCGGGCTTCGCGACCGCCGTCCTCGGCCTGGCCGCCGTCGCCTGGTTCATCGGCTGGCTCTGGTTCCTGCCCGAGCCCGACCTCGCCGGCATCAACCGCAACTTCGTGCTCGCGGTCTTCACCCTCGCGAGCCTCGCCGCCTTCAAGTACCTGCCCGACCTCCTGCCGATCCGTTCGCTCGGGGTCCTGATGATGTTCCTCGCGCGCCACGTGCTCGACGCCGGTTTCACGCACCTGCCCTACAGCCTCCTCGCCGCTTCGGTCAGCTATGGGTTGCTGGTCCTCTTCGGCCTCTGGTGGGCCTCCTCGCCGCCCGCCTTCGTGCGGCACTGCGACTGGGTGCTGGCCGCCCCCTTCCGCCACCGCCTCCTCGGCGCCCTCCTCGCCGGCCTCGGCGCGGCCTGCGTCTACCAAGCGTTCCACCTGGCGTGAGTCGCGCGCTCCTCATCGTCGTCTCGGGTCCCGCCGGCAGCGGCAAGACCACGCTCTGCGCCAGCCTCACCGGGGCCTGTCCCCAGGCCATCCGTCGCGTGATCACCTGCACCACGCGCGCGCCGCGGCCGGGTGAGGTCGACGGCGTCGACTACCACTTCCTCACGCGCGCCAGCTTCGAGCAGCAGGTCGCCGCCGGCGTCTTCCTGGAGCACGCCCACGTCCACGGCAACCTCTACGGCCCGCGGGCGGCCGACGTCGCGGCCCATCTCGGGGCCGGTTTCGACGCGCTCCTGAACGTCGACGTGCAGGGCGCCGCGACGATCCGCGCGAAGGGCGCCGCCGACCCGCGGCTCGCCGCCGCGCTCGTCACGGTCTTCATCCGCGTCAGCGACCGCGCCGAACTGCGCCGACGGCTCACGGGCCGCGGCACCGATCCGGCCGATGAGATCGACCGGCGCGTGGCCGCCGCCGAGGAGGAGCTCCGGCACGCGGGCACCTACCAGCACGTCATCGAAAGCGGCAGCCGCGAGGCCGACTTCGCCGCGCTGCTCGCCATCTACCGCGCCGAGAAGGCCCGCCGGCCGTGATGGAGAAAGCCGATATCGCGGCGGTCCTCGACGAGATCGCCACCTTGCTGGAGCTCACGGGCGAGAACCCGTTCAAGATCCGCGCGTATTCGGGCGGCGCCCGCATCCTCGAGAACCTGACCGAGGACCTCGGCGAACTCATCGACGGAGGCAGGCTGGCCGAGATCCCCGGCCTCGGCGAGGCGCTCGTCGACAAGATCACGACGCTCCGCCGCGACGGCGTCCTGCCGTTCCACCAGAAGCTCAAGGCCTCGATCCCCGCCGGCCTGCTCGAGATCATGCAGATCCCGGGGCTCGGGCCCAAGAAGGTCCGCGCCCTGTGGACGCAGCTCGCGGTCGAGGACCTCGCCAAGCTGAAGGCGGTCTGCGAATCCGGCGCGGTCGCCGAGCTCAAGGGTTTCGGCGCCAAGACCCAGGAGAAGATCCTCGAGGGCATCAAGAACCGCATCGCCTACGGCAAGCGGCACCGCTGGTACGAAGCGGCCGCCATCGCCGAGCCGATCCTCGCCGGCCTCCGCGCGCTGCCGCAGGTCGCGCTCGCCGAGTCCGCGGGCTCCCTCCGCCGCGCCCGCGAGACGGTCGGCGACCTCGACTTCCTCGTGGCGTCGTCCGAGCCGAAGCCGATCATGGATTGGTTCGTCGCCTACCCGGGCGTCAAGGAGGTCACCGCCCACGGCGAGACGAAGTCCAGCGTGCGTTTCGAGAACGGCCTCCAGGCCGACCTCCGCGTCGTCCCGGCCGAGCAGTTCTATTTCGCGCTCCACCACTTCACCGGCTCCAAGGAGCACAACGTCGCGATGCGCCACCGCGCGCTCGGCCGCGGCCTGAGCATGAGCGAGTGGGGCTTCAAGTCCGTCGATGCGCAGGCCGTCGCGCCCGGCGCGACCAGCGAGGAGGAGGTCTTCCGCGCGCTCGGCCTGCCGTGGATTCCGCCGGAACTCCGCGAAGGCAACGGGGAGATCGACGCCGCCGAGGCGGGCCAGCTCCCGAAGCTCGTGGAGTTCGCCGACCTGCGCGGCGTCTTCCACAACCACACCACGGAATCCGACGGCGACCACACGCTCGACCAGATGGCGGCCGCGGCCGAAGCCCACGGCTGGGAATACCTCGGCATCTCCGACCATTCGAAGTCCAGCTTCCAGGCCGGCGGCCTCGACGAGGCCCGGCTGGGGAAGCAGCTCGCGGACATCGCGGCGCTCAACGCCTCCGGGAAGTACCGCGTCCGCGTGCTCGCGGGCAGCGAGGTCGACATCCTCAAGGACGGGTCGCTCGATTTCGCGGACGATGTGCTCGGCCGCCTGGACTTCGTCGTGGCCTCGGTGCACAACCTCTTCACCTTGGACCGCGAGTCCCAGACCGCCCGCCTCATCAAGGCGATCGAGAACGAGCACGTCGACATGGTCGGCCACCTCACCGGGCGCCTGCTCAACAAGCGCGAGCCCTACGACGTCGACATCGCCAAGGTCATCGACGCCGCCGCGGCCAACGACACGATCATCGAGCTGAACGCCAACCCGTGGCGCCTCGACCTCGACTGGCGCTGGTGGCGCCGCGCCGCCGAGAAGGGGGTCCTCTGCTCGATCAACCCGGACGCGCACCATGTCGACCAGCTGGCGTTCGCCGCCCATGGCGTGCGCATCGCGCGCAAGGGCTGGCTGACGCCGGCGCAGGTGCTGAACACGCGCCCGCTGCCCGAGGTGCTCCGCTGGCTCGGCCGCTGAGCGCCCGCTTCCGGCTCGCCCTGCGGGGCCCGCCCGCCCTAGGGTGCGGCATGCTCCACGATAAGCGCCGCCTGCTCCTCATCGCCGGTCCCTGCTCCCTCGAGTCCGAGGCCAACTGCCGGACCGTCGCGACCGAGCTCAAGGCCCTCGCCGCGAAGCATCCCGAGCTGAACATCATCTTCAAGGGTTCCTACGACAAGGCCAACCGCACCTCGCTCGGGGGCGACCGCGGCCCGGGCCTGCAGGCCGGCCTCGACCTCCTCGCGATGGTGAAGAAGGACTACGGCTTCCGGGTGCTCACCGACATCCACGGCCCCGAGCAGTGCGAAGCCGTCGGCCGGGTGGTCGACGCCCTCCAGATCCCGGCGTTCATGTGCCGCCAGACCGACCTGCTCGTCGCGGCCGCCAAGACCGGCAAGGTCGTCAACGTGAAGAAGGGCCAGTTCCTCTCCCCGTTCGAGATGCGCTTCGTCGTCGACAAGCTCGAGGGCGCCGGCGCCGCCGAGATCTGGCAGACGGACCGCGGCACGACGTTCGGCTACCAGAACCTGGTCGTCGACATGCGCTCCTTCCCGATTATGGCCGGCTTCGGCCACCCGACCATCATGGACGCGACGCACGCGGTGCAGCTCCCCGGCGCGGCCGGCGGTTCCTCCGGCGGCCAGCGCGAATACGTGCCCGTCCTCGCCAAGGCGGCCCTCGCCGCGGGCGCCGATGGCCTCTTCATGGAGACGCACCCCGACCCGAAGAAGGCGATCTCCGATGGCCCTTCGCAGGTGCCGCTGGCGGAGTTCCCGGCCCTCGTGGAGTCCTGCCTCCGCGTCTGGAAGGCCGTCCGCGCCTAAGCCGGGAACCGCGCGCGCGCCGCGGCACGGTCGAACTTGCCGCGCGCATCCGTCGGGAGCTCCGCGACGAACGCGTACGCCTTGGGACGGGCCGCCGGCTCGAGCCGTTCCGCCGCCTGACGCAAACCGGGTTCGAGCGACGCGTCGCCGACGACCAACGCCACGACGCGCTCGCCCCACTGTCCATCGGGGACGCCGAACACCTGGACCGCCGCGACCGCGGCCAGCGTCGCCTCGACGCGCGCCGGATCCACCTTCTCGCCGCCCGTGACGATCACGCGGTCGGCGCGGCCCAGGATCCGCACGGTGCCGTCGGCGGCGAGCTCCGCGCGGTCGTGCGTGCGCAGGCCCTCTGCCGGGAAATCCTCGCCGGCCCAAAGCCCGCGCGCGAGCGCCGGCGTCGCGATGGTCAGGAGGTCGCCGTCCAGGCCGAAGCGCACGCCGGGGAGCGGCGTCCCGCGGGGCGGCTGGTTCTTCCATAGGCGTTCGGGCGGGCAGACCGCGCAGGCGGCCGCGGTCTCCGTCATCCCGTACGTGAGGTAGACCGGCAGGCGGCGGTCGCGGATCTCGCGCAGGCATTCCGGCGGCACGGCCGAACCCCCGAGCAGCACGACCTTGAAGCGGCGCAGCCAGGCTTCGCCGTCGGGCCGGGCGAGCAGCCGCATCAATTGGGCGGGCACGAGCGAGGCGACGCGGGTGCCGTCGGTGGGGAGGTCCACCTTCGGCAGCTTGGCCGAAGGCGCGAACCGTCCGTCCAGCGTGACATGCCGGCCGCCCGTCAGCGCCGCGCGCACGAAGGGCATCAGTCCGCTGACGTGCCAGGGCGGCGTCAGCGTCGCGCCGTGGAGCGTCGGGGCCAGGCCGCGCGCGACGAGCCCATCGCGCAAGGCGCGGACCGCCGCGGCCAGCGTGTTCGGGTCGTGGATCGCGAACTTCACGCGGCCGCCGGTCCCGCCGGTCGGGATCATCGTGCGGCACCGCCAGCCGAGCGGCCAATCCGCGGGCGCCGGGCCCGTGGGCGTCAGTTCCATCCCGACCACGGTCGTGCCCGCGGGGATCAGGCGCATGGCCTCCGCCATCTCGTCCGGAGCCCAGTGCGGGTTCCCGAGGAAGACCGGCGCTTCGGCGCCCCAGGCCGCGGCGACCGCCGTGAGGTAAGCCCCGTGGTCGCGGTGGAAGACGGCGACGCCGCTCATGCGAGCTCCTGCCAGAAGGCTTCCCAGTTCTGGTCCAGCAAACCCCGCACGCGCGGCCCGCCCGCGTGGCGGTCGCGTCCGTCGAGTTCGAAGCGGCCCAAGGTGTCGAAGCCGATGGCGCCGCCCGCGGGGTCCTGCGCCGCGAGCCACAGCGCCGCTTGCCGGCCGATCGCGGTCTCGAAGGCGGAGGAGTAGACGACCGGGCCGACGCGCGTCGCGCGCCAGGCGCGGAAGGCATCCCAATCGCCGACCAGCGCCGGCTTCACGACGACCGGCCCCGCCCAGTCGATCCCGGCCGGCGTGAGGAAGGATTCGTCGAGCGCCACCTTGTCCGGGCCGAGCGACGCGTAGCCGGGATGCCCGACCGGCAAGGGTTGCTCGAGGAAATCGATGCGCGGCTCCGCGCGGGCGAACTCCGTCCAGGCGCGCGCCGCCGCGAGGTCCAGGCCGCCGTTGGCGTCGAGCCGCAGGCGCACCCCCGGAACGGCGGCGAGGAGCGCGCGCACGTCGGCGAGGCCGGTCGTCCCGGCGAGCTTCACCTTCACGGTGGCGAAACCCTCGGTCGCCTTCGCGCGTACCGCCTCGGCGGTCGCGGCTTCGGCGAGGCCGGCCCCCTCGAGGTTTCCGGCGTAGCCCGCGATCTCGGACCAATGGGCGCAGGAGGCGAGCGCCGCGCGCAGGCAGCGGAG
>JBIISU010000030.1:0-8542 GCA_044340815.1 Opitutales bacterium
CCTGAATCAGGGGGGCATGAAGTTCAACTTCAGCTTCGGGACCGTCTTTTGATTGCCAAGACCGCCCGCCCGTACCTTTATCGAATGACTATGAAGACTCTTCCTCTCCTCCTCGCCTTCGCCGCCGCCTCCGTCTCCGCGGCCGCCCCGAACGTCGGCGTCGTCGACGTCGCCGAAGTCATGGCCAAGTACAACAAGGCCATCGAAATCAAGGGTGGCATCGACCAGTCCCTCGCCCAGTCCAAGGCCCAGGTCGAGCAGAAGGGCAAGGAACTCGAAGCCCTCAAGGCCGACTTCGACAAGACCGTGAAGGACGCCAACAACCCGATGCTCAACGAGTCCGGCAAGAAGGCCGCCGTGGGCGAGGCCCAGGCCAAGCAGCAGAACCTCCAGCAGCGCTTCAGCGAGTACCAGCAGTTCGTCCAGCAGGCCCAGGGCAGCATCCAGGCCCGCGCCGGCGAGCTCGAAAAGGCCGTCCTGGCCGACGTCAAGACCGCCGCCGAGAAGGTCGCCAAGGAGAAGGGTCTCCAGCTCGTCCTCCCCAAGGCCGTGGCCTTCGTCGCCGACGATTCCCTCAACGTCACCGCCGACATCATCAAGGAGCTGAACGACAGCTACAAGTCGGCCGCCCCGGCGCCCGCCGCTCCCGCCGGCGACAAGCCGGCCGCCAAGTAAGCCCTCCGACGCGCCCCTGACAACAGGGGCGCTTCATTTAGGACCATGTCCATCGCCTTCTCGATCCCCGAGCTCGCCGCCGTCGTCGACGCGCGCGTGGTCGAGGGGAGCCGGACGGCGCCGATCCGCGGCCTCGCCAGCCTGGCCGAGGCGGGTCCCGACGACCTGTCGTTCCTGGGGAATCCCAAGTACGCCGCCGAGGTGGCCACCTCCCGGGCCGGCGCCGTGCTCGTCCCGCTGGACTTCACCGGGACCCCCGGCCCCGGCCAGGTCTTCCTCCGGGTCGAGAAGCCTTCCTACGGGCTCGCCCTGGTCTGCTCCGTGCTCGAGGCCCGGCTCTGGCCGAAGCCGCCCGCCGGCCGCCATCCTTCCGCGGTCATCGCCGTGGGGGCCAAGGTCGACCCGACGGCCAGCATCGGCCCCTTGTGCGTCATCGACGAGGGCGCCGTCATCGGCGCCGGCGCGGTCCTCGACGCCCTTTGCCATGTCGGCCGCGAAGCCGTCGTCGGCCCTGATTGCTGGCTCAAGTCCGGCGTGAAGGTCGGCGATTTCTGCACGCTCGGCGCCCGCTGCCGCCTCCAACCCGGCGCCGTGGTCGGGGCCGAGGGCTTCGGCTTCGAGCCCGTCGCCGGCGAGATCCGCCGCATCCCGCAGGTCGGCGTGGTCGTGCTCGAGGACGACGTCGAGGTCGGGGCGAACACGACCTTGGACCGCGCGCGCTTCAGCCGCACGGTCGTCGGTCGCGGCACCAAGATCGACAACCTCGTCCAGGTCGCCCACAACGTCCGCATCGGCCGTCAGTGCCTCATCACGGCGCAGGTCGGCATCGCCGGCAGCACCACGTTGGGCGACCATTGCGTGCTCGGCGGACAGGCCGGCGTGGCCGGCCACCTAACCTTGGGCGACCGCGTCCGCCTCGGCGCCCAGACGGGCCTCTTCGAGGACGTGCCCGCCGACGGCTTCATGAACGGGACGCCCGCGGTGCCCTTCGGGCTTGAGCGCCGGCTGGTCGTCCTCTCGCGCCGGCTCCCCGAGCTCTTCAAAAAGGTTGATTCGCTCGCCGCCTCCTTGGACGCTCTGCGCCAGACCGCACCATGAGCCAACCCGAGATGAAAGTGTTTTCCGGCAACGCGAACCCCGCGCTCGCGAAGGAAATCTGCGAACACCTCGGCGTCCCCCTCGGGACCGCGACGGTCAACCGCTTCCCCGACGGCGAGACCTTCGTCCAGATCAACGAGAACATCCGCGGCTGCGACGTCTACGTCGTGCAGCCGACCTGCGCGCCGGCCAACGACCGGATCATGGAGCTGCTGATCATGATCGACGCGATGCGCCGGGCCTCCGCCGCCCGCATCACCGCCGTCATCCCGTTCTTCGGCTACGCCCGCCAGGACCGCAAGGACAAGCCGCGCGTCCCGATCACGGCCAAGCTCGTCGCCAACCTGCTCACGGCCGCCGGCGCGAACCGCGTCCTGACCGTCGACCTGCACGCCCAGCAGATCCAGGGCTTCTTCGACATCCCGGTCGACCATCTCTACGCCTCGCCCGTCTTCTACCGCCACATCAAGGACAAGCCCTGGCTGAAGGACGCGACGGTCTTCTCGCCCGACGTGGGCGGCCTGAAGTACGCCTCCGCCGTGGCCGACATGCTGCACCTGCCCTACGGCTTCGTGGCCAAGCGCCGCACCAGCGCCACCACCGTCCAGGCGACCAGCCTCGTCGGCGAGGTCGACGGCCGCGACATCATCCTGGTCGACGACATGACCGAGACGGCGGGCACCCTTGTCGCCGCGGCCGACCTGCTCAAGAAGAACGGCGCCCGCTCCGTCCGCGCCGTGGTCTCGCACTGCATGATCCAGGAGATCGCCTACGCCCGCCTGCGCGGCGGCCCGATCGACGAGGTCATCACGACCAACTCCGTCCCGGCCGACTGGCCCAAGGACCTGCCGATCACGGTGCTGTCGATCGCCCCGCTGCTCTCCGACGCGATCCGCCGCATCCATGGCAACAACAGCGTGACGGACCTCTTCCCCATCAAGGGCCACTGAGCCCGCCCGTCCGGACGCGAAAAAGGCCGCCTCGATCGGGGCGGCCTTTTGCTTGGGCGGACGCGCCGGATTACTTCGTCCCGTCCTTGAGGAACGCGAGGATCACCTGGGCCTGGTCGCCGGTGTGGCCCTTGTGGTCGGCGTAGACGCACTTGCCGTCCTTGAAGAGGAAGGCGCTGCGCCCGGCCATGCCGACGAGGTTCTTCACGCCGAAGGCCTCGGTGACGGCCTTCTTCGCCTTGTCGGCGAGGAGGCGGAAGGGGAACTTCTGCTCCTCCTTGAATTCCTTCTGCAGCTTCTCGTCGTCGGTGCTGACGCCGAGCACGGCCACGCCGGCCTTCTGGAGGGCCTCCCAGTTGTCGCGCAGGGAGCAGCCCTGCTTGGTGCAGCCGCCGGTCTTGGCCTTCGGGTAGAAGTAGACGAGCAGGTAGCCCTTGGCGCCTTCCTGGGCGAGGTCGACCGGCTTGCCGTCCTGGTCGTTGCAGGTCACGGCGGGGATCGCGTCGCCGACGGCGAGCTTTTCCGCGGCGGAGCCGAAGAAGGGAAGGAGGGAGAGGAGCATGGTGGCGAGGAGAGGTTTCATGGGCTCCACCTTGGCGCCGGCGGCGGAAAAGGCAAATGCGTCCGCTGGTGTTTTCCTGTCGCTTGCCGCCCGTTCCGCCCGCAAAACTAGGGGCATGTTGCAGGCCGTCCTCGACACGATCCCCCACCGCCCGCCGTTCCTCTTCCTGGACCGGATCGACGAGGTCCGGGCCGACGGGGCCACCTGCACCCGGACCTTCCGCACCGACGAGCCGTTCTACGCCGGGCACTACCCGGGCAACCCGATCACGCCCGGGGTGCTGCTGTGCGAGTCGGTCTTCCAGGCCGGCGCGGTCTACCTGACCAAGAAGCTCCAGGCCGAGGGCGGCGCCCCGGCCGGCAAGACCCCGGTGCTCTGCCGCATCGAGGAGGCCAAGTTCAAGGGGATGGTGAAGCCCGGCGACACCGTCTCGATCGAGGTCAAGCACGTCGAGACGCTCCAGCAGTTCCATTTCCTGACGGGCACGGTCCGTCGCGACGGCAAGGCCGTCCTGACCCTCCGCTTCGCCCTCGCCCTCGTCGACCAACCCGCCTGACCCATGTCCTTCCTCGGCCTCACCGGCAAGACCTTCCTCGTCCTCGGCGTCGCGAACAAGAAGTCCGTCGCCTGGCACGTCGCCCAGACCCTCGAAGCCGAGGGCGCCAAGGTCGTCTACTCGGTCCGCTCCCAGGCCCGCCTCGATTCGCTGAAGGGCCTCCTCGACGGCAAGCCGGTCCACCTCTGCGACCTCGAGCACGAGGCCCAGACGCAGGCGCTCGCCGCCGACGTGGGCCGCGCCCATGGCCCGCTCGACGGCGTCCTGCACAGCGTGGCGTTCGCCAATTTCTCCAAGGGCATGCAGCCGTTCCACGAGACGGTCCGCGCCGACTTCCTGCAGGCCACCGCGATCTCCGCGTTCTCGCTCGTCGAGCTTGCCCGGGCCCTCAAGCCGCACCTGAAGGCCGACGCCTCCATCGTCTCGATCGGCATCTCCTCGCAGGTGACGGCCGCGAACTACGGCTACATGTCGCCGATCAAGGCCGCGCTCGAATCCGCCAGCCGCTTCCTCGCGAAATCCTTCTCCGCCGACACGCGCGTGCGCTTCAATTCCGTCAACGCCGGCCCGCTCAAGACGAGCGCGAGCGCCGGCATCCCCGGTTACCTGCACAACTACCTGCACGCCGAGAAGATGACCTTCCGCAAGGCGGCCCTGAAGACGCAGGAGGTCGCCGACACCGCGGTCTGGCTGCTCTCGCCGCGGTCGAGCGGCATCAATGGCCAGGGCATCGTGGTCGACGCCGGCATGGGCTGGAATTTCTTCGACGAAGAACTCGTGGCCGCCTCCTCCCGTCTCCCCGGCTCGTGATCTTCCGGCGCACCGTCCTTGTCGGCCTCGTCGCCGAACTGCCCCCGGAGGTCTGGACTTCCGACGAGGTCGAACGTCGCCTGGCGCCGCTCTACGGCCGCCTGAAGCTGCCGGAGGGCCGGCTCGAGCTCATGACGGGGATCCGCGAGCGCCGCTTCTGGCCGCAGGCGATCCGCCCGTCCGCCGCCTCCGCGCTGGCCGGTCGGCGCGCGATGCAGGCCGCCGGCGTGGGCCCCGCCGACATCGACCTGCTCATCCATTCGTCGGTCTGCCGCGACCGCCTCGAGCCTTCGACGGCGGCCTATGTCCACGGCCTGCTCGGACTCGGCCCGCAGGCGCAGATCCTCGACGTCTCCAACGCCTGCCTGGGCTTCCTCAACGCCGTCGCGCTGGCGGCCGGCCTGGTGGAGTCCGGCCAGATCCGCCGCGCGCTGGTCTGCTCGGGCGAAGATGGTCGCCCCCTCGTCGAGCGGACGATCCGCCTGCTCAACGAAGACCTCGCGCTCACGCGCGAGACCATCAAGCCGTACTTCGCCAACCTCACCATCGGCGCCGGGGGCGCCGCGGTGGTGGTCTCCCGCGACGACCTCACGGGCCCCGGCGGGATCCGCCTGCTGGGCGGCGCCGCCGAGACCGACTCCTCCGCGAACGGCCTTTGCGAAGGGGATACCTCCTCCGCCGAACTCGACATGCGCACGGACTCCGAGGCGCTCCTGGCCGCGGGCGTCGCGCTGGCCCAGCGCTGCTGGGGTCGCTTCAAAGGCGTGACGGGTTGGGACGAATCCACGCCGCATCGCGTGGTGACGCATCAGGTCGGCCGCCGCCATTCGTCGCTGCTGTTCGAGAAGCTCGGCCTGGATCCCGCCAAGGATTACCAGACCTTCGACCGACTCGGCAACGTCGGTTCGGTCTCCGTGCCCGCCACGCTGGCGCTGGGCATCGCCGCGGGCCGGATCAAACCCGGCGAGCGCGTCGCGCTGCTGGGCATCGGCAGCGGCCTCGCCAGCATGATGCTCGCCGTCGAATGCCGATGAACGTCGCCGATCTCCCGTCCGCCGTCCGCGCGCTCTACCCGTTCGAGCCGCGTGATTTCGCCGCGCTCTCGGGCCGGATGAGCTACGTCGACCACGGACCGCGCGACGGACGTCCGGTGCTCCTGCTGCATGGCAACCCCTCGTGGTCGTTCCTCTGGCGCGACCTGATCCTTAAGCTCGCCGCCCAAGGTCGCCGCGTCATCTCTCCCGACCACGTCGGCATGGGGCTCTCCGCCCGCCCGGACCGTTTCCTCCGGCTGGCCGACCGCATCGCCGATGTCGAAGCGCTCATCTCCCATCTCGGCATCAAGGAGTTCGACATGGGTGTCCATGATTGGGGCGGCGCCATCGGTTTCGGCGTCGCGGGCCGTCGGCCGGATAGGGTGGGGCGGATCCTCGTTACGAATACCGGTGCCTTCCTCTCGGAGCGCATCCCGGCCCGTATCGCCCTCTGCCGGGCCCCTTTGCTCGGACGATTCATCGTCCAGGGCCTGAACGGCTTCGCTTGGCCCGCGACCTGGATGTCGGTCGAGAAACCCCTTAGCCCGGCCGCCAAGGCTGGTTTCTTGGCTCCCTATGGGTCCGTCGGGGTCCGCCGGGCGGTGGCCGATTTCGTGGCCGACATCCCCATGGAGGCCGACCACCCGACCCGCTCAGTCCTGGCGGGCGTCGAGGCCTCACTCCCTGGCCTGAAGGGCAAGCCGATGCTGCTTTGCTGGGGGCTGCGGGATTTCTGCTTCGACCGGAGCTTCCTGGAGGGCTTCCGCACGCGCTTCCCCGCGGCCCAGCCGCTTCTCTTCGCCGATGCCGGGCACTACGTGCTGGAGGATGCCGGCGAGGCGGCCTTGGCCCCGGCGGTCGACTTCCTTTTGGGCGCCTAGCGAGGGTCGTTCGGCGGGTCGGTCCTGCCCTCGGGAAAAACCCTGTGGATAACGTGTGAGCAACGGTTTCTAACACCCCTTATAAGTTTTCGTAAGGGATTGATGGGTAGTTATTTCTGGCCGTCCAAAAACATTCACCGTGACCCCTTTTCCTGTTGCTCCGAGGGGTGTTAAAAACAGGCTTTGGAGCTTCGCGAAACGACGCGAAAAATACCCCTTTTCCCACCACCTCATGAGCGAACAATCCGACAAATCACCCAACCGCGGCAAGCACGCCGGCAAGGAAGAATACGGCGCGTCCGACATCAAGCGCCTGAAGGGCCTGAAGGCCGTCCGCGAGCGACCCGGTATGTACATCGGTGATACGAACGAGACGGGCCTGCACCATTGCGTCTACGAGATCGTCGACAACTCGATCGACGAGGCGCTCGCCGGCTACTGCAAGCACATCAAGGTCGAGATCCACGCCGACGGCTCCCTCTCCGTCGAGGACGATGGCCGCGGCATCCCCGTCGCGATGCACCCGGAGGAGAAGATCCCCACGCTCGAGCTCGTGCTCACGAACCTCCACGCGGGCGGCAAGTTCGACAAGGGCGCGTACCAGGTTTCCGGCGGCCTCAACGGCGTCGGCGCGAAGTGCGTCAACGCCCTGTCCGACAGCTTCATCGCCGAGGTCAGCCGCGAGGGCGAGGTCCACCAGATGAAGTTCTGCCGCGGCGAGGTCACGCAGCCGATCAAGGTCATCGGCAAGACCAAGCGCACCGGCACCAAGATCACCTTCCACCCGGACCCCGAGATCTTCGTCGCCACGCAGGAGTTCAAGTACGACACGCTCGTGCGCCGCATGCGCGAGCTGGCGTTCCTGGTCCCCGGCATCACGGTCGAGATGAAGGACCAGCGCTCCAACCGCGCCGATAAGTTCGAGTTCAAGGAGGGCATCGCCGAGTACGTCTCGTTCCTCAACGCGAACGAGGAGCGCCTCTTCGAGAAGCCGATCCTCATGGCCGCCGAGGTCGACTTCACCGACCTCGCCAACCCCCGCGTGATGGCCGACGGCGAGAAGCCCAAGCCGGGCATGCGCCGCATGACCATCGACGTCGCCCTGCAGTACAACGACCGCTACGACGAGATGGTCTTCAGCTACACCAACCTCATCAACCAGCCCGAGGGCGGCACGCACCTCTCCGGCTTCCGTTCCGCGCTCACCCGCGTCATCAACCACTACGCGAAGTCCAACAACCTCATCAAGGACAAGGACGCCAAGCTCAACGGCGACGACATGCGCGAAGGCCTCGTGGCCGTCATCTCCGTCAAGCACCCCGACCCGAAGTTCCAGTCCCAGAATAAGACGCGCCTGACCAACCCCGAGGTCGAGGGCATCGTCACCTCCGTCGTCGGCGAGCAGCTCAAGTACTACCTCGAGCGCGACCCGAAGACCGGCCGCCGCATCGTCGACAAGTGCCTCAACGCCGCCCGCGCCCGCGAGGCCGCCCGCAAGGCCCGCGAGACCGTCCGCAAGTCCGCCATGTCCTCCGGCGGCCTCCCCGGCAAGCTGGCCGACTGCTCCGAGAGCGACCCGTCCGTCTGCGAGCTCTACATCGTCGAAGGCGACTCCGCCGGCGGTTCCGCCAAGCAGGGCCGCGACCGCCGCTACCAGGCGATCCTCCCGATCAAGGGCAAGATCCTCAACGTCGAGAAGGCCCGCATCGACAAGATCCTCTCCAACGAGGAGATCCGCACCATCATCACCGCCTGCGGCACCGGCATCGGCAAGCACGAGGGCGACGGCGCCTTCGACGTCACGAAGTGCCGCTACCACAAGCTCGTCATCATGACGGACGCGGACGTCGACGGCTCGCACATCCGCACGCTCCTGCTGACCTTCCTCTTCCGCCAGATGCCCGGCCTCATCGAGGCCGGCTACGTCTACATCGCCCAGCCGCCCCTCTACCGCATCAAGCGCAAGAAGAAGGAAG
>JBIISU010000031.1:0-8526 GCA_044340815.1 Opitutales bacterium
CCTTTATCTTCCAATCCACCCCTCCTCCCCTTATTGCCTCTTCACCCCAACCTAATTCCATGCGCCGAATTCTCTCCCTCGTAGCCTCCTGCCTCGCGTCGCTCGCCGCCGTCTCGGCCGCCGACGCTCCCGCCGTGACCAAGGTGGCCTGTGTCGGCGATAGCATCACCCAAGGCGCCGGCACCAAGGGCAAAGGCATGTCCTACCCCGATCAGCTCCAGGCGTTGCTGGGCGATAAGTTCAAGGTGGGTAATTTTGGCGTGAGCGGGCGGACGCTCCTGAAGAAGGGCGACTTCCCCTACACCAAGGAGAAGCGCTACCAGGATGCGCTCCAGTTCGCCCCGAACGTGGTCGTGATCATGCTCGGCACCAACGACACCAAGCCGCAGAACTGGAAGCACGAGGCCGACTTCGAGTCCGACTACAAGGATCTGGTGAAGTCGTTCCAGAAGCTTTCCTCCAAGCCGAAAGTCTTCCTCTGCCGCCCGGTGCCCGTGCCCGGTACGGGCAACTACGGCATCAACGAGGCCAACGTGCAGAAGGAGATCCCGCGCATCGACGCCCTGGCGAAGGAGCTGGGTTGCGAGGTCATCGACATGCACGCCGCCTTGGCGGCCCACCCCGAGATGTTGCCCGACCGCGTCCACCCGAACAACGAGGGCGCCGCCGAGATGGCCAAGGCCGCGGCCAAGGCGATCGCCGGCAAGTAAGGCCTCAGCGGGCGCCCGATGGGGAGCCGCCGAGCAGCGGCAGGATCTTCCGGGCCGCTTGCCGGAGGGCCTGCCAGCGCTCCGACGGATGGTCCGGACCGTGGGCCACGAGCTGGAGGGTGCTGCGCCATTCCAGGACGGCGCGTTCCAGGTCGCCCACGCCGGGACCATGGCCCTCCTGCTGGTCCTCCGGCAGTTTTCCGTGCAGCGCGAAGGCCTTCATCGTTTCCGCGCAGCCTTCGCCGAAACCCGACGGTAGGCCATCGCGCAGGTAGCCCGGGGCGGTGAGCGAACGGAAGGTCAGGCGACAGCAGGCGCCGAGCCGGCTGGAGCTGCGGGCCGAGGCCGAGACCCGCTCGCCGGCGCGCAGCTCCGCCAGATCCCAAGCCAGGGCCTCGGCGTCGTAGGTCGGGTCCTCCAGTGCGGCCGCGACCGCCAGGCCCTCGCCATGCTGGAAGAGCGAGGCGATTTCCCCGCGCCCCGTCGGGCGACCCCGGTCGTCGATCAGGCCCAGCTTGCGCCAGAGCCGGCCCGGTCGGCTCGCGTGCAGCGTGCCTCCACCCAGCACCTCGCGCAGGTCGATGTCCGTCACTTCCGTCGCCCGGGTCTCCGGGTTGATCAACCACTGGTCGTCGGCGTCGGGGATGGCCTTCACCTCCGCGCGCGCATAATCGAGCCGCACCTGCACGGTGTCCTGCGCGATGAAGGGCGCGCCGTGGGCGACGCCGCCTTGCGTCAGGAGCGGGAGCAGCGGGAAGATCTCCTTCTCGAGCGACTCCAGCCGCCAGGTCCGCGGGCGGCCGCGGTCCCGTTCGAGCTGGCGCAGGGCCTTGCGCAGCCACTCCGCGGGCTCGAGCCGGTCGCGGTCGTCGGCTTTCGGGAAGCGCGCGAGCGGGACGGCGCGGCCATAGCGGAAGCCGCCCTCGGGCAGTTCGAGTTTGCAGGGTGTGCCGACCGGGATGGCGCGCAGGGAGTCCGGCTTGGAGAGGGCGGGGTACCAGGTGCCTTTGACGCGGATGAGGGCCTGCGTGAGCGGTACCCGCTTGTGCGGTCGCTCGCGTTGCCAAGTGCCGTTGCGGCCGCGGATCTCATGGATGAGCCGCACCGAGCCCGGGGCCGGCGGGGGCGTCGGCGGCTCCGGCGCCTCCAGCTTGTCCAGCGCGAGGTCGATCGGCTCCTTGGTGAAGAGGCTGCCTCCGAGCCGCGCGGCGGCCGCCAAGGGCTCGGGCGATTGCTTCATCACGCAGAGGAAGGCCGGCCAGTCCAGCCCGCCGCTGCGCTGGAGCTGCAGGGGACGGGCCTCCCCGAGCCGCGGGGTGTAGCCTGTCCAGAGGGCGTAGCCACGTTCATCCAAGCCGCGTCGGCCGGCCCGGCCGAACATCTGCAGCAGCTCGTCGGGCCGCACCTCGCGCTCCGCATGGTCGGAGGCGTAACGGCGGTCCGTCACGAGCACCGAGCGGAGCGAGAAATTGATGCCCGCGGCCAAACCGGTCGTGGCGACGACCACGTTGAGCCGGCCGGCCTTCGCCCAGGGTTCGATCAAGTCGCTCCGCTGTTCGTAGGTCAGGCCGCTGTGGTGCAGACCAACGCCTTGGCGCAGCAGGCGGTTGAGGTCGTCGCCGGCGATGGCCCGTTGGGTGGGCGTCAGATGCGGGCCATTGCCCAGGGGGAGAGCTTGGGCGATCTCGCGGGCGATCTGTTCCGCTGCCCGGCGGCGGGGGGCGAAGACCAGGACCGGCCCGAGGTCGGCCAGGACCGCCCGGACCACCGCCCGGGCGATGTGGCCCTTGATGCCACCCGGTTCCCGGCCCTCCAAGGCGTCCAGGGCGACCTCCTCCAGGGGGACCGGCCGACGGTGTTCCTGAACCAAGGTCACGGTCCGGCCAAGGTGCCGCAGCCATTCGGCCACCGCGCCGGGGTTGGCCACGCTGCCGCTCAGGAGCAGGAGCCGGGTCTCCGGCGGGGCCAGCGCCAGGACGGTCTCGTAGGCCGGCCCCCGCCGTTCATCGGCCAGCATCTGGTACTCGTCGATGACGAGGAGGTCCGGACGGCGTCCCTCGAGGAAGCGGTGGCGCTGCGTCTCCAGGGTGGCCACGACCACGGGGGCGCCGAGGTTCTCGCTGACGTCCCCGGTGGCGATGCCCACGTCCCAACCCAGGGCGCGCCACTCGGCCCGCTTATCGTTGGCCAGGGCCCGGGTCGGCACGGCGTAGACGGCCTGCCCGCGGTGGCCATGCCGCATCAGCAGTTCGAAGATGTAGGTCTTGCCCGCGCCGGTGGGGGCCTGGACCACCACGTCCTCGCCTTGGCGGAGGGCGCGGAGCGCTTCCTGTTGCCACAGGTCGGGGAGGATGAGCCGTTGGTCCGCCATGGCGAGTTTCCAGCAAAGGACGGACCGCCCCGAACGCAAGCCGCCGGGGTTTGCGGTTGCGGGTTTTCCGCCGTCCATGCTAGGACTGCCGTCGCATGGCCATCAGCACCGACCTCGCCCGCGGCTTGAAGAAAGTCGATAAGGACCTCGACTTCATGATGGGGTGCTTCGTCGAGGTGCTCGAGCAGCTCGAGCACAAGGATCTCGCCGGCACCCTGCCGTGGATGGGCAAGCGCAAGCTCCGCGGCGTGCAGATCTTTTCCTACCGCGGCGTGCAGGCCTATTCGATCGCCTTCCAGCTGCTGAACATGGTCGAGGAGAACGCTTCGGCCCAGTCCAAGCGCCTGCGCGAGGACAAGCTCGGGCTGGCCTCCGATCCGGGCTCCTGGGGCCGCGCCTTCCAGACGCTGCGTTCGGCGGACATCACCGACAAGCAGATCGCCAAGCGGCTCGCCCGCGTGCGCGTCGAGCCGGTGCTTACCGCCCACCCGACCGAGGCGAAGCGCGCGACCGTCCTCGAGATCCACCGCGAGATCTACAAGCTCCTCGTCCGGCGCGAGAACAACATGTGGACCGCGGCCGAGCAGCGCGCCATCCGCGACGAGATCAAGGTCGCCCTCGAGCGCCTGTGGCGCACCGGCGAATTCTACCAGCAGAAGCCCGAAGTCCAGTCGGAGCTGCGCAACATCAACTACTTCCTGTCGAAGGTCTTCCCC
Organism: Opitutales bacterium; assembly: GCA_044340815.1. GTDB lineage: Bacteria > Verrucomicrobiota > Verrucomicrobiia > Opitutales > UBA953 > UBA953. Next base: position 3,798 of record JBIISU010000031.1, read on the forward strand.
GACGCGATCGTGAGCATGGACCTGCGCCTCCGGCAGGCCTGGGAGGAGGCGGGTTTCGACGTTTCCCGCATCGAGCACCCGGATGCCTTGCCCCTCGTGGCCTTGGGCACGTGGGTCGGCGGCGACCGCGACGGGCACCCCTTGGTCACGGCGGAGGTCACCACGCGCGCCCTGGGGCTCTTCCGCGCCACCGCGATCGGCATCTGCCATGAGCGCCTGGAGGTCCTCGGCCAGCGCCTGTCGCTGGGCGACCACCTGCAGCTGCCGCCCGCCGTCTTCGTCAAGCAGGTCGAGAAGCACGCCGCCGCGCACGGTGAGGCCGGCGCCGCCGCGCTGGCCCGCAACCACGGCGAAACCTGGCGCCAGTACGTCAACCTCGTCCGCCTTCGCCTGCCCGCCGTCGAGGGCGAGCTCGCGCCCGGCCAGCATGCCTCGCCGGAGGGCGTCGTCGCCGACCTGCTTTTCCTGCGCGAGACCTTGATCGAGGTGGGGGCCGGCCGCATCGCGCGCGCCGAACTCGACCCGCTCATCCGCTTCCTGCGCGTCTTCGGCTTCCACATGGCCTGCCTGGATATCCGCCAGAACAGCGCCTTCCACGACAAGGCCATCGGCCAGCTCCTCGCGGCCACCGGCCAGGATGACCATCACTACGCCCAGTGGGATGAGTCCCGCCGGCTCGGTTTCCTCGACTCCGAGCTCCGCTCGACGCGTCCGTTCATGCGCGAGCAGGCCAGCGTCGGCCCCGAGGCCGATGCGGTGCTCGCGTGCCACCGCGCGCTGGTCGTGCACATCGGCAAGCATGGCGCCGCGGGCCTGGGGTCGCTGATCGTCTCGATGACCCGCTCGGTCTCGGACCTCCTCTCGGTCTACCTGCTCGCCCGCGAGGCCGGCCTCACCGCGGGTGGTTCGGACGACTCCTATTGCCTCCTGCCCGTGGTCCCGCTGTTCGAGACCATCGACGACCTGGAGCGCAGCACCGGCATCCTCGACGCCTTCCTGTCGCACCCGATGACCAAGCGGACGCTCGCGGCCCGCCGCGACGCGGGCTTCACCGATGGGCTGACGCAGCAGGTGATGATCGGTTATTCCGACTCCAACAAGGACGGCGGCATCCTGGCCTCGCTCTGGAACCTCTACCGCGCCCAGCAGAACCTCGCCGCCGTCGGCGAGAAGCACGGCGTGCGCATCGTCTTCTTCCACGGTCGCGGCGGCACCATCTCCCGCGGCGCCGGCCCGACGCACCGCTTCATCGACGCCCTCCCGCAGGGGTCGATCAACGGCGAGATGCGCGTGACGGAGCAGGGCGAGAGCATCACCCAGAAGTACGCGAACCACATCACGGCGGTGAACAACCTCGAGCTCCTCACCGCCGGCGTCACGCAGAACACCCTGCTGCACGACATGGCCGTCCGCAGCGAGGCTACGCAGTCCAAGGTCATGGACCGGCTCGCGGAGTTCTCCCGCGAGGCCTACCAGACGCTCATCCGGACGCCGCGCTTCATCGAGTTCTTCCGCCAGGCCACGCCGATCGACGTCATCGAGGCGAGCCGCATCGGTTCCCGGCCGTCCCGCCGCACCGGCGCGGCCTCGCTCGAGGACCTGCGCGCCATCCCGTGGGTCTTCGCCTGGAGCCAGGCGCGCTTCTACCTCTCCGGCTGGTACGGCGTCGGCTCCGCGCTGGCCCGCCTCAAGGAGGAGGACCCGAAGGGCTTCGAGCTGATCCGCCGCAACTTCGATGATTGGCCGCCCCTGCGCTACATGCTGAAGAACGCCTCGACGAGCGTGCTCGCCGCCAACCGCAGCATGATGAAGCTGTACGGCGGCATGGTCACCGACCGCAAGCTGCGCCAGCAGTTCCTGACGCGCATCCTCGCCGAGCATTCGCTGACCCGTAAGATGCTCGACGAGCTCTCCGGTTCCAAACTGACCGAGGGGCGTCCCCGCCTCCGCAAGGTCATCGCCCTGCGCGAGTCGGCCATCGACCTCCTGCACGAGCAGCAGGTCGGCCTGCTCAAGGATTGGCGCAAGCACGTGGCCGCCGGCGACCGCAAGGAAGCCGACGCCCTGCTGCCGCAGATGCTGCTTTCGCTCAACGCGATCGCGGCCGGCCTGCAGGCCACGGGCTGAGCGCGGTCACCGCTTCGGCAGCTCGGGCCCCGCGGGGATCTCCCCGCGGAGCATCCGGCCGGCCTGCCCGGTTAGCCACAGGTAGTGGTCGGTCGGGACGTCGGACAGGTCGACGAAATTACCGACCGGACGCGGTCCGCCGCACTTCATGATGGCCGTGCCTTCGTCGACCTCGTCGAACATCGCGACGTACAGGCTTTGCGCGCCGGCGGCGCGGGCGGCGACGGCCTGCGACCACAGGAAGCGGCCGCCGAGGCGGGGGATCTGGTCCAGCTTCGTCTCCTTGCCGCGGAGGGCGGAGAGGTTGCGCCAGCTGAAGCCCGGGAAGATGACGGGCAGGTAGGCCTTCTTTTCGGCCGCGCACCAGGCCAGGTCGGGCTTCCACACCTTGTCGGCCAGGTTGGCCACGCCCTGAGGATCGCCGCAGCGGCCGACGGTCCACGGGCTGAGGATATCGGCCCGGCGCAGCAGCGCGTGCAGGCCCGGTTCGGGGATGCAGTCGTTCTTCTGTTCGCGCCAGTAGGTTGGGATTCCGAGCATGACCGCGGCGCCCGTCGACTGGAGGTCGGCGAGGAGGGCGCTCCATTCCGCGAGGGCCGGGGCGCGGTCATGGAAACCGAGGCCCCACAGCGCGACGAGCGGCTTGCCCTGATGGTGCTGGGCGCAGGGTTGCTTGGCCTGGCCCGCGGCGACGAGCCGGCGCCAGTCCGCGGCCACCCGCGGGAACTGGGCGGGCGCCAGTCCCGAGAGGTCGTACATCACCGTCAGCGCCCGGCCCTCGGCGTTCGCGGCCGCGGTGCAGTGGCCGAGCACGGCATCCAACGCCTCCGATCCCCGGCCTCGGCCGAGACCGACTGCGAAGCGTTGGAGCATCGCGCCGTCGATCCCGTAGTCCTTCATCCAGCGGAAGTGCCGCCGGACCGTGAGCGGATGGACGCTGCTGAAAAGCTCGGCGACCCGGCCGTCGGCGAACCGGAAGGGCGAGGGGTAGCGCTCTTCCGGGGTGAATTCGGCGAGGTCCGGCCAAAGGTCGAAGGTGTAGGCCTGTGGGGAGAAGCGCCGACCGGGGCCGTAATGCACCCAGCCGAGCCCGCTGCCGTCGCCTTCCGCGCGGAACCAGCCTTGGTAGCCCGTGACGACCTTGCCCGCGAGGGTCGGGTGGAGCGGGGCCTCGGCGGCGCAGGCGCCGACCAGCAGCAGGTAGGCCGCGAGGCGCAGCAGCATGGCGGCGGGCTCAGACGTGCTTCCAGAAATCCATCAGGAACCGCGTCGCCAGCTGGGCCAGGAAGACGATGTTCCAGAAGACCAGCTGCAGTCCGAGCGAAGGCCCGAAACCCATGCCGAGGACCTGGGCGGCGGCGCTCGTGACGAGCAGGACGACGGTGCCGGTGCAGAGCGAGATCACGAGGACCTCGACGGATTTCGGGATGAAGCCGGAGAGGCTGGTGTCCGCCATGCAGATCGCGCCGAAGGTGAGGGCCACGGAAAAGATACCGGTGAGGCCGATGCCGAAGACCGTGCCGTCCTTGCCGAAGAAATGCGCGGCGGCCAGGCGGCCGAGGAAGGGGAGGTAGACCAAGGCCATCGCGAGCGCGACCCAGAACCCGGGCGAGCCGTACTCCTGGCCGAGGATCTTCTCGGCGTAGTTCTCGGCGGCGTGCTTGATGACCGCTTCCTTCACGGCGGTCACGGGATTGGCGAGCAGGAGGATCACGCGCCGTTTCTAGCGGTTCCGCCCGCCCTGTCTACGCTTTAAGGCAACACCAGCTCGACCACGACTTCCTTGCCGCCCGCCGGCACGGCCACGACGGTGACGTCGCCGACGCGCAGCTCGACGCGTCCCGGCCCCGCCGGGACCTCGATGCGCGCGATGTCGTTCAGGTCCTTGTCCTCGCCGCGGGTGACCACGGAGCGGTCGGGCTGGCCGGGCTGCACGATCGCCACGGTGGCCGCGACGCGCTTGCCGGCGCGGGTGGCACGGATGGAGATGAGGCAGCGGTCCGCGGCGATCGCCTGGCGATGCCCTCCGGCCAGGCCGTGGTACGCCGCCGTGCGGTCGAGGCCGTGGACTTGCCGCGAGGCGAGGTTCCAGACCATCGGGAAGGCGAGGCCGGTCCGGTGCCAGCTCGTGGCGTAGATGCGCGTCTCCGGCCGGGCCGGGTCGGCGGCGGCCGCGCGGTCCATGAACCACGCATGGTCCCAGCCTTTCGCGTCGGGGTTGTATTCCGTCACGCGCCAGGCCCGCGCCCACTCGGTGGCGTCGGGCGGGGTGATGGCGGAGTCAGGCTTGGGCGCGCCATCGGCCCCCAGCCAGACTTCGACCCAGTTGTGGTTGCCGTTGATCGTCGTCCACGTCGGCACGCCGGCCACGCGGGCGGGTAGGCCGATCGCGCGGAAGGCGTCGCAGAGCAGGATGGAGAGGCCGGAGCAGGAGGCCACGCTTTGGCGCATCGAATCGGCCGGGCTCTGGTTCGGCGCGCGGCGCTTGGTGCTGTACTTCACGCCGGTCTCATCCTGGATGCGCGCGTTGACGATCCGGGCGGCCTCGTCCCGGGTCTTCGCGTCCTTGACCATCGCGCCGAAGCGCCGGCGGAAGTCCGTC
>JBIISU010000032.1:0-8327 GCA_044340815.1 Opitutales bacterium
GCACGCCCGTGGCCGCCGGGATCACGAAGAGGGCGGTCGTGAGCAGCGCGCCCACCAACCGGACGCAGGCGACGGCGCCGAAGGCGACGAGCGCGAGGAGTACGGCGCGCAGCAGGCCCGGCCGCGCCCCCAGCAGCCGCGCGTACTCCTCGTCGAAGGACGCCAGCTCGAGTTCCTTGTGGAGCGCGCGGAGGCTCAGCAGCACGCCCGCGGCGGTCAGCCCGATGACCAGCAGGTCCTCGGGTCCCACCGACACGACGCTGCCGAAGAGCAGGCTGCCGAAGTCGCGCCAGGAGCGCGCCTGCTGCATGAGGGCGATGCCCGCCGCGAACATCACGGACAGCATCACCCCGATGGCGCTGTCCTCGCTCGTGCCGCGACGCGAGGCGAGCCAGGCCGTCCCGCCGGCGGTGAGCAAGGCCGCCGCGAGGGCTCCGACGTACGGCGAGAAGCCCAGCAGGAGCGCCCCGACGATGCCGGGTAGGATGGAGTGGGTGAGGGCGGTGCTCACGAAGGCCATGCGCCGCAGCACCACGTAGGCGCCGAGGCACGCGCAGGTGACGCCGCCCAGGACGACGGCGGCGAGGGCGCGCAGGAAGAATTCCTCCCGCAACGGGGCGAGCAACGGTTCAAGCATGGCGGTGGTCGTGCCCGGCGCAGTCGTGGAGCAGGCGCAGCGAGCCCCCGCGCAGTTCCAGCACCCGGTCCGAGCGGCGGGCGTCGGCCGGGTCGTGCGTGGCCATCACCACGGTGAGGCCCGCGGGCCGGTTGGCCAGGAAGCGTTCGACGATCGCCCGGCTGACGCTGTCGAGCGCCGCGTAGGGTTCGTCCAGCAGCAGGAGTTCGGCCCCCTGGACGGTCGCGCGGGCGAGGAGCCCGCGTTGCAGCTGACCGCCCGAGAGCGCGTGCACGGGCCGCTGGGCGAGGCCTTCCAGCTCCAGCAGACGCAGGGCTTGGTCGACGTCCGCGTCGCCGTGGCGGCACTCGTCGAACCAACCATGGTGGGCGTACTTGCCCATCTGGATCAGGCGCCGCAAGGTGAGCGGGAAGTAGGGCGTCAGGTCGGGCCGTTGCGCGAGGTAGGCCACGCGTCGCCGACCCAGCCCGGGCGACCGGCCCAGCACTTCGACGGTGCCGGCGCGGGCGGGAGTCAGGCCCGCGAGAACCCGCAGCAAGGTCGATTTACCCGAGCCGTTGGGTCCGATGAGCGCTGCGCGGCAGCCGACGGGGATTTCCAAGGCCACGGAGGTGAAGGCCGCCGGGCCATCGGGGCGCGCGGCCGCGGTCAGTCCTTCCGCCCGGATGGCCGGGCCCGCCACGGGCACCTCCGGGGTGGCGTAAGGAATACTCGGGAGGAGCCCGAGGATCGAACTATGGAACCGTTCCCAGAGCCTGGCGGGTCGGTCGCTCATGGACGGAGGAGCGCCTCCCGGAGCTTACCCGACTGCCGACGCATCATTCCCAGCCAATCCGCGCCCGGTTGACCCGCAGGCGCCAAGGTCTCGAAGTTGAGGGCCAGAGGCGGAGGGAGCCCGGCATCTTGGCAAAGGCGGCGGGCGATCCCGTCGTTCTGCCCCTCATCCGTGACCAGTACCCGGATTTTTTCGCTCCGGATCAGGGCCAGCAACTGGGAGTAATGCCGGGCCGAAGGGTCGGCGGCCTCGGCGGACGGGCTTTCGAGGATGGTCCCGCGGATCTCCAATTGATAACGCTGGGCGAGGCGGCCCAAGTTCGGGTGTTGGGTGATGAGTTTGCGGCGGTCAGCGGGTAGGGCGGCGAAGCCCTCGCGCAGCTCGGAGTCGAGTGCATTTACTTTTGTAAGGTATTTTCCTACAGCGTCTTGCGTATTTAATTCGGGGAAACTGGCTTGAAGCGAAGACCCCAGTTTTTGAACGAAGCCGATGACGAGGGAGGGGTCCGTCCAAGGGTGGGGGTCGGTCGCCCCACCGTCTTTTTCCTCCGAATGGAGCCAAAGGGTGATGCCTTCCTTGCCGTGCGCCTTGACCCACTCCGCCAGCCAAGGTTCGCTGGCTGGGCTGACCCCGACGATCAGCTTGGCCCGCGCCAAGGCTTTGGCTTCGTTCGCGCCCAGTTGGAAGCCATGGAGTTCGCTGCCCGCGGGCACCAAGGTCTGGTGCCGGAGAGACGTCCCGACGAGGGCGGCCGTCCAGTCGTCCACCACCGAGAAACTCGTGACGATTTCGACCGGGGTCGGGGCGGCGAGCAGGGTGGCGCCAACCAGCGCACTTAGCCAGAGATGGAGGGTCAGTTTGAGCACGAAAGGACAGTAAACCCCAGGGGTTTATCAGGTGCAAGTTATTTGCAATAGAGGAATGTTCCCTGGGTGGGGTTTTTGCGTTTGCCACTCCCTTCTGGCTGAATAACTCCACTTGTCCCATGCCCCCGTTCCGAGCTGTTTTTGCCCTCCTCTGGGCGATGGTCATCCCGGTCTCCGTCTCTTTCGCTCAAAACGCCGCCCCCGCGGCCGCCAAAAACGACAAATTCCCCGTCTTCGTCCGCGACGTCAAGTTCGCCCAGACGGCCCTGGGCGGTCAGGTCAACAAATGGAACCGCATGCAGGTCGAATTGATGGCGGGCGACAACCCCGATCCGAAGGCCCTCAACAAGAAGTGGCTCGATAAGGTCAAGGTCACCGTCACCCAAGTCTACAAGACTGCCTCCAAGAAGCCGGAAGACTGGAACTACTACCGCGCCTCGGCGACGGTCCTCACCATCGAGGCCAACCAGCCCCGCTCCGTCCTCTTCTACCTGCCCGGGGACATCGTGAAGCGCGACGTCCTCCCCAAGGAGCCCGATTACTACTACGTCCAGCTCGAGGTCACCGGGAACGAAGCCCCGATCTTCGATGCCCGGGGCGTCCTGATCCCGACCCAAGCCCGCGCCGTGCACAAGGACATCGCCACCAAGGTGGCCTTCGACGCCGCCAAGGACGCCGCGGACCGCGGCGTGGTCAACACCCCCGGTATCCTGCGCCCGCAGTACCTGGTGACTTACTTTGACTCCCCGATCGTGCCCTCCTCGCCGGAATTCATCCGCGAGGACGTCCCGACGCGCTGAACGTCATCCTCCCCCGCCGTCTCCGCATGAGCCAGAAAAAGGCCACCATCGTCAACCTTGCCGCGTCCCACGTGTCCATCGCCGTGTTCGGCGCCGACCAGGGCAGCCTCGAACTGCAGCAGTTCCTCGTCGAGGAGATCGCGCCCGGGCAGACGAACGACGACGACTGGTTGGCGTCCGCGGTGGGCGCCGTGGCCGACCTCGTGCAGGCGCATGGCTTGACCGGTCGCCGCGTCACCGTCATCGCCCCCAGTTTCCTCCTCCTGCAGAAGGCCCTGAAGGTGCCCCAGGTCGAGCGCGAGCGCCAGGCCCAGATCGTCGCCTTCGAGGCCCAGAACGCCATCCCTTACCCGCTCAACGAAGTCATCTGGGACAGCCAGGTGATGGCCTCGGACGGCGTCGAGGCCGAGGTGCTCCTCTTCGCCCTGCGCACCGAGGTCGCCGCCCGCATCGCGACCCTGATCATGGGCGCCGGCCTCCGCCCCGCCTCCATCCAGGCCGCGCCGCTCCTCGATAGCCAAGCCTTCCTCCTCGCCGGCGGAGCCGCCACGGAGGAGGTGCTCATCGTCAACGTGGGCGCGCGCTCCACGACCCTCAGCTTCGTCGGCCCGACCGGCGCGAACATCCAGTCCGCGAACATCGGCGGCAACCTCCTCACCCAAGGCGTTTCCGACAACACCGGCGAGCCCTTCGCCAACGCCGAGGCGGTGAAGGTCGGCTATTACTCCGGGGTCATCCATCTCCCCGAGGCGGACCCCAAGGTCGCCGTCCTCCAGGCCAATTCCCAGGCCTTCATCCGGCGCCTCGCGCAGGACATCAACCGCCGCCTCATCAACCTCAAGCGCGGGACGGCGGGCCGTCAGCCCACGCGCATCCTGCTCACCGGCCGCGGCGCGCTGGTGCCGGGGCTTTCCGAGCAGCTCAGCGAGACCTTGCGCCTGCCGCCCGAACTCTTCGATCCCTCCGCCTTCCTGCGGCTCGGCAAGAACGTTTCCGCCGAGTACGTCCAGCATCACCGTCACCAGATTTCCGAGGTGATCGGGGAGGCCGCGCGCCTCGTCCTGCCGCAGACCGCCGGCGTCAACCTCATCCCGCGCAACATCGCGACGCAGGTCGCCTTCGATGCGCGCAAGCCCTGGCTCATCGTGGCCGCGACGCTCGCCGCCCTGGCTCCGCTGCCGGTGTATTTCGCCTACAGCGACGCGGTCAACTTCAACACGGAGCAGGTCCGCGAACTGAAGCGCAAGCAGATGGAGCTCGGCGGGCACCTTTCCTCCCTGCGGACGATCCGCGACCAGGCCAACGAGCTGCAGGCCGTGAGCGCCCAGCTGGAATCTGTCGTCCTCAACCAAGCCAATTGGCCCACCGCGCTGGCCGACCTCCAGGCCCGCGTCGCCGAGTGCAAGAACACCTGGGTGGATGAGATCCGGATGCGCCGCGAGGCCCAGGCCGCCGCGCCCGCCCCGGCCGAAGGCCAGCCGGCGGAGGCCGCCCCGGTCCAGACCCTCACGAAGATCGTGGTCACCGCGCGCTTCCTGCAGCCGGAAGTCCCGCCGAACCCGAAGGCCAGCCACAACAGCGCCACCTTCATCAAGCGTCAGAACGAACTGCTCGCCGCCCTGCGCAAGTCCCCGTTCGTCGCCGAAATCCCCGAGTCCGAGATCAAGGCCGACTTCAACCTGCCTTACCAGCCTCGCGTCACCTTCACGTTGGTCATCCGCAAGGACAAGGCCCTCTGAGCCATGGATACATCCAAGAACCGCCTCTTCCTCGCCACGCTGATCCTGATCGGCTTGGGCTTCCTCGTCGGCGTCTACCTTTCCTTCACCGAGTATTCCGCCCATGGCCAGTCCGTGGCCGAGCTGAAGAAGGCGCGGGACGCCTCGGGTCGCCTGCTCGGCGGTTCCCCCGTGGCCGACGTCACCGAGCCCGTCGCGCTCAAGCAGGGCAACGTCGATTCCGCCCAGAAGGACCTCGAGGAGCTCAAGGCCCACATCGCCAAGCTCCGCGAGACCGTCTCGGGCAAGGCCGAGTCCCACATCGAGGGCAACCCCAAGACCTCCAACACCGAGCTCAGCTCCCAGATCAAGCAGTCGGTCGACGAGCTCAAGAAGCTGGCCGCGGAACGCGATGTTCGCTTCCTGCCCCAGGCGTCCGAGCAGCCCGACTTCGGCTTCGGTCGCTACATCCACAACCCCGGCAGCGCGCCGAAGCGCGACTTCCAGAAGGTCGACCAGCAACGCCTGATCGCCGAGTTCCTCTTCAAGGAACTGGTCGAGTCCCGTCCGGCCCCGACCGCCGACTACAAGGTCCCGCTCCTGCTGCTGTCCCTCGCCCGCGAGCCGATCGAGGTCGCCACCCTGATTCCCGAAGGTAAGCCCGGCGCGGGCACCTACGCGATCGAAGGGACCGACCAGGCCCGTTACGAGACCGAGGAGTTCGTCCCCACCCGCACCTTCCGCCGGAGCACGAAGGACAAGGAAGGCCGCCCGGTCCCCCTCGTCGACACCGTCTCCTTCCGCCTGAAGTTCATCTCCAACACGGTGACCTTGCGCACGTTCGTCAACCGGCTCCGCAATTCGGGCAAGCCCTTCGCCATCACCTCCGTCGAGGTGACGCCGCCCCCGGCCGAAGTCATCAAGATCTTCCAGGCGCCGGCGGTCGCCGCGACCCCCGCCGCTCCCGGCCCGGCCTTCGACCTCTCCGGTTTCGGGGATAACGGCTCCAAGCCGAAGGCGGCGACGCCCCCGAAGGAAGACCGCAAGGTGGTCATCACCGAGCATCCCTCCGAATTCACGGTCCAAGTCGACTACCTGGTCGTGTTCGAGCCCAAGCCGGCCGCCTCCGAAGGCGAGCCCAAGAAGTAACCCTCGCCCCCTCGGCCATGAATCCCCGTAAGGACATCTTCCTCATCCTTGGCGCCACGCTTTTCCTCGTGCTGGGCGTCGCCATTTCCCTCGGAGTCATCCCCGGACTGACCCCGCCCACCGTCCCCCAAGACGATCAGAAGGCGCTGCACATCCCGGAACTGTCGGCCCCTCCCCGCGGCATCGAGTACCCGGCGACCCCCAAGGCCCTTGCCAAGGCTGACCCGGAAGACTGGCGCAGTCCCGAGGAGAATGACGACAACTGGGATTACGACCTGTTCACCACCATCGATATCGTCTGGGACCCGGTCCAGAAGGAGTACTTCCCCCGCCGCAAGCGGATCATCCCGCTCCCGCCTTTCGGCGTCAAACTCGAGCGCATCGGCCATCCGACCTACCCCTACGTCCTCCGCTCCACCTTGCCCTCCGCCTCCAAGAAGGACGAAGACCGCCTGTTCTTCATCGAGAACGTGGAAACCAAGCAGTATTTCGAGAAGCTGAAGCTGAAGCAGCCCTTGGAACCGAAGTCCCCCATCACCTTGATCTCCTTCCGCGTCGACAAGGCCGCCAAGGACAAGGACGGCTTCCCGGTGACCCGCAACGTCCTCAAGCTGGAGGACAAGACCCTGACCACCACGGACAAGACCATCGAAATCGACGACCTGGGCGTCGTCGAATTCAAGACCCGCGTCGATATCCTGCTGGTCTCGACCTCCGAGCCCGGCAAGAGCTGGCCGGTGACCGCGCCGGGTGACCGTTTCGCCTACCAGGGAGCCCAGTTCGTAGTCAAAGGCATTGACTTGGCTTCCAAGACCGTGACCGTAGACAAGACCTTTGCGCCCGACCCCAAGAAGCCCAAGAAGACCTTCACCGAGGTCCTTGGCCTCCCGGCCGAGACGAAGCCTGCTTCCCCCGAAAAAACCCCCATTAAGAAATAACTTTCCAGCCGCTCGAACCGTATGAAGACCCTTACCCGTACCCGGCTCGCTTGGGCCGCCCTCGCCGTCGCCCTCGTGGCCGGTTCCCTGGTCGCCCAGGATAACGATCCTGTCGTCCAGAAGACCCGTCTGCTCGGTGAGGCCATCAAGGCCCGCGAGGACGGCAACCTCCAGGGCGCCTTGGAGAAGTACGAGCAGATCCTCGTCTTGGACGCCGCCGACGAAGCCGCCAACGAAGGCAAGCTGAGCGTCAAGGCCGCCTTGGCCGAGGCCGAGGCCATCAAGGCCCGGGCCATCGCCGCCGCCAAGCCCGCCACCCTCCTCGACGCCGTCGCCGGGGAGCAGCAGAACGTCTTCGCCGAGGTCGAGCGCGCCATCGTCGCCGCCCGTCAGGAAGCCGCCGCCGGCAACCACAAGCGCGCGCTGGAGATCCTCGAGGGCGCCAACGGCTACCTCCCCAACAACACCGCCGCCCAGAAGGTACGCGACGCCATCACCATCGCCCGCCAGGAAATCAACCTGCACAAGGAAGCCGGCGGCCAGAGCCCCGACCAGTTGGCCCGCGAAGAGGTCGTCGGTCTCGCCAAGGTCAATCAGGTCAAGATCAACAAGGGCGCCGAGCTGATCGACCAGGCCGAAAGCCTCGCCCGCAAGGGTTCCCCCGCCGAGCTCGACGAGGCCGTGAAGCTGCTCGACGAGGCCTCCAAGGAACTTCCCGTGAACGTCGCCGCCAAGCCTTACCGCGACCGCATTAAGCAGGTGAAGGGCTACATCTTCTCCCGCCGCGCCTTCGACGCGATCGACGACCGCGAGATGAACCGCGCCGACTCCCACATCCGCGACTACGAGAAGCTCTTCGGCGCCGACGACCCCTCGGCCAAGAAGCTGCGCCTCGAGTACGCCAAGAAGAAGGCGGACCCCTCCTACCGCAGCATCGACGAGATCTCCCCCGGCCTCAAGGCGCGCGACGCCAAGGTCGAGGAACTCCTCGTCAAGGGCCGCGCCCGCTACCTCTACGGCGACTACCAGGGCGCGCTCGAGGCCTACCGCGAGATCCTGCAGTACCAGCCGAACAACGCCGAGTCCAAGGCCTACCAGGTCCGCATCCGCCAGATCCTGTCCGAGAATTCGGGCGCCTGGAACCGCGGCGTGACCAAGGGCAAGATGCTCGAACTCCTCGACGAAAGCTGGAAGCTGCCCGAGGTCTTCAGCAAGGAAGTCGTCGTCGGCCCCGGCAAGACCGACGCCGATCCGGTCGTCGAAAAGCTCAACTCGATCACGGTCCCCGAGATCAACATCCGCGACCTGCCGTTCAACCGCGCGATCGACCAGCTCATCATCGTCTCCCAGTCCTACGACAAGGACTCCAAGGGCGTGAACATGGTGGTCATCGACCCCGACCGCAAGAATCCCTCGGTCAACATCACCCTGCGCAACGTCCAGC
>JBIISU010000033.1:0-8285 GCA_044340815.1 Opitutales bacterium
CCATGGTCACCCCGTGCAACATGCACATCGACCGGCTGGCCAACGAAGCCGCCAAGGGCGCCGACGCCGCCGGCGGGAAAGCGGTCATTTTCGGCACCATCACGGTGTCCGACGGCATCTCGATGGGCACCCCCGGGATGCGCTACTCGCTGGTCTCGCGCGAGATCATCGCCGACTCGATCGAGGCCGTCACCGGAGCCGAAGGCTTCGACGGCCTGGTCACCATCGGCGGCTGCGACAAGAACATGCCCGGCTGCGTGATGGCCATGGCGCGCCTCAACCGCCCGTCCGTCTTCGTCTACGGCGGCACCATCGTCCCCGGCCTGCACAAGGGCAAGGCCGCCGACATCGTGACCGTCTTCGAGGCGGTCGGCCAGCATGCGGCCAAGCAGATCGACGACGCCGAGCTGCGCGAGATCGAGAAGTGCTCCATCCCCGGCGAGGGCTCGTGCGGCGGCATGTACACGGCCAACACCATGGCCTCGGCCATCGAGGCGATGGGCCTGAGCCTGCCCGACAGCTCCGCGCAGCTGGCGAACTCCAAGGACAAGCTGGTCGACTGCGAACGCGCCGGCCAGGCCGTGCTCGAACTGCTCAAGAAGAACATCCGCCCGGCGGACATCATCAGCAAGAAGTCGATCGAGAACGCGATCGTCACGGTCATCGCCCTCGGCGGCTCGACGAACGCCGTCCTGCACCTCATCGCGATCGGCCACTCCGCGGGCATCAAGATCACCCTCGAGGACTTCGAACGCATCGGCCGGAAGGTCCCCGTGCTCGCGGACCTGAAGCCGAGCGGCAAGTACAACATGGCCCACTTCGTGCGCATCGGCGGCCTCCAGCCGCTGCTCAAGATGCTGCTGGACGCCGGCCTGCTCCATGGCGACTGCCTGACCGTCACCGGCAAGACCGTGGCGGAGAACCTCGCGCACGTCGGCCCCTACTCGGCCGACCAGGACGTGGTGCGCCCCCTCAGCAACCCCATCAAGGCCGACAGCCACCTCCGCGTCCTCCGCGGCAACCTCGCCCCGCACGGCGCGCTCGCCAAGATCACGGGCAAGGAGGGCAACTCCTTCACGGGCCACGCCATCGTCTACGAATCCGAGGAGGCCTCGCTGCGCGGCATCCTCGACGGCGAGGTCAAGGACGGCCACGTGATCGTCATCCGCAACGAAGGCCCCAAGGGCGGCCCCGGCATGCGCGAGATGCTCGGGCCCACCAGCGCCGTCATGGGCAAGGGGATGGGCAAGACGGTGGCGCTGATCACCGACGGTCGCTTCTCCGGCGGCAGCCACGGCTTCGTCGTGGGCCACGTCTCGCCCGAGGCCGCCTCCGGCGGTCCGCTCGCCATCGTGCGGAACGGCGACCGCATCCACATCGACGCGGTGAAGAACGAGCTCAACCTCGACCTGTCCGCGGAGGAGATCGCCCGCCGCCTCCAGGCTTGGCAGCCCACGCCGTGCAAGGAGAAGCGGGGCGTCCTCGCCAAGTACGCCAAGCAGGTGAAGTCGGCCTCCGAAGGCGCCATCACCGACGGCGACTGAGGTCGAGTTGAGCGAAAATGAAGGGGCGGACGCCGCGGCGGTCCGCCCTTTTTGTTGCAAGCCGGGGACGGCGGTGGAGAATCGGCGCATCGTGGCCTCCTCCTTCGACCTCTATCGCCAACAGCTCCTGAACTTCCCCCAGGTCGGCCTCTCGCTCGACCTCAGCCGCGCGCCGGCGCCGGCGGGCTTCGCGGCGAAGGTGGCCCCGGCCATGGCCCGGGCGCTCGCCGACATGGCCGCGCTGGAGCAGGGCGCCATCGCCAATCCCGACGAGAAGCGCATGGTCGGCCATTACTGGCTGCGCACGCCCGAGCTGGCGCCCGACCCGGCCCTCGGCGCCGCCGTCCGCGCCTCCATCGAGTCCATCGAAGCCTTCGCCGCCCGCGTCCACGCCGGCCAGGTGCGCGGCGCGGCCGGCGCCTTCACCGACCTGCTCTGCATCGGCATCGGTGGCTCCGCCCTCGGTCCGCAGTTCGTGGCGGACGCCCTAGGCGGCAAGGTCGACAAGCTGCGCGTCCATTTCATCGACAACACCGACCCCGACGGCATCGACCGCGTCTTCGACGGCTTGGTGGGGCGCCTCGGCACGACGCTCGCGATCGTCACCTCCAAGTCGGGCAGCACCCCGGAACCCCGCAACGGCCAGCTCGAAGCCGCCCACCGCTGGCGGGCGGCCGGCCTCAGCTTCGCCGCGCACGCCGTGGCGGTGACCGGCGAAGGCAGCCAGCTCGACCAAGTCGCGGTCAAGGAGCGCTGGCTCGCCCGTTTCCCCATGTGGGACTGGGTCGGTGGACGCACCAGCGAACTCGGCCCGGTGGGGCTCCTGCCCGCCGCCCTCCAGGGTCTCGACATCCGCGGCCTGCTGGCGGGGGCGAAGGCCATGGACGCCCTGACGCGGGTGCCCGACGCGACCCGCAACCCCGCGGCCGCCTTGGCGGCCACCTGGCACCACCTGACGGACGGCGCGGGCACCAAGGCCATGGTCGTCCTGCCCTACAAGGACCGGCTGCTGCTCTTTTCCCGCTACCTCCAGCAGCTCGTGATGGAATCGCTGGGCAAGGAACTCGACCTCCAAGGCCGGAAGGTGAACCAAGGGCTCACGGTCTACGGCAACAAGGGCTCGACCGACCAGCATGCCTACGTCCAGCAGCTGCGGGACGGCCTCAATAATTTCTTCGCGGTCTTCATCGAGGTGCTCGCCGACCGCCAAGGCCCCTCCCCCGAGGTCGAACCCGGCGTCACCTCCGGCGCCTACCTCCAGGCCTTCTTCCTCGGCACCCGGGAAGCCCTGACCGGCAACGACCGGGCCAGCATCACCTTGACCATCAGGCAGGTCGATGCGGCGGCCGTCGGCATGCTGATCGCCCTCTTCGAACGGGCCGTCGGCCTCTACGCCAGCCTCCTCGGCATCAACGCCTACCACCAGCCCGGGGTCGAGGCCGGCAAAAAGGCCGCCTCGGAGACCCTCAAGCTGCGGGCCCGAACGATCGCCGCCCTGGCTCAGACCCCCGGGAAATGGCGGTCTGTCACCCAGATTTGTGAGGAAAATGGGCTTGTCGGGTCGGAGGAACTGGTGTTCAAAGTTCTCCTCCACGTCGCGTCCAACCCCGGACCTGTCGAAAAGCAGGACCACCCGGACCCGGCACACACCCTTTTCCGTCATAACTAACCCCTTCCCCACCCCATGAACAAGAAGCTGAACATCGTCATCCGCACCCTCGGCGTGCTGGCCGCCATCGCCGCGGGCGTCTTCGCCTACCTGCTGAAGGGCAAGATCGAGACCGCGATGACCGCGACCAACTTCGCCGTGGCCGACACCGAGATCGGCGCCGCCAAGGAGTTCGCCCCGCGCATGGCCGAGATTTCCGCCAAGACCACCGCCCTCCTGACCAAGAAGCGCGAGCGCATCGTCGAACTGGAAGGCAACAAGAAGGACCTCGAAGCCGACGTCGCCGACAAGAAGACCAAGATCGAAGGCCTCACCGCCAACGTCGCCACCCTCGAAGGCGAGCGCGCCGACCTGACCCGCAAGCGCGACGAACTCACCGGCCAGCTGGCCGAGGCCAACGGCAAGAAGGACGCCCTCGCCGCCGAGCTCAACACCGCCAAGGAAGAGCTCGTGAAGGAGAAGGAGAAGGTCGCCGCCCTCTTCACCAAGGAGCAGCTCGACGCCGAGATCGCCAAGGCCAACAAGGCCCAGGAAAACCTCGACAAGGTGAAGAACAAGTACGCCTCCCTGCGCAACGAATACCGCGGCACGATCGGCGCCCAGCCCGACCCCTTCAAGTTCCCCGAAGACCCGACCGTCGAGGCCGCCACCGAAGGCATCGCCAGCTCCTTCGGCGCCGACACGATCAAGACCCGCATCCTCGTCATCGACCCCTCGAAGGGCATCGTCTGCTTCACCGCCGGCGAGAACGATGGCCTGAAGAAGGGCGAGAAGTTCGAGGTCATGCAGAACGGCGTGAAGATCGGCGCCGTCACCATCGCCGCCACCAAGGCCAGCTCCTCCGTCGCCGAAATCCTCCCGATCTCCGAGAAGGAGGAGAAGGAAGGCAAGTCCGGCACCGCCGGCTTCACCCGCGGCGGCGAGGTCACCCTCTCCCCCTTCAGCGGCAAGCTCGCCGCCCGCTAAGCCGACCATGCGTCTCCTGACCGTCCTCGTCCTCCTCGGCACCCTCCTGGGTCTGGCCGGCTGCGAGACGGTGGAGAAGCCGTCCGACTCCATGCTGCCGCAGGCCCAGCCGGCGAACTGGCAGGGCGGCCTGCCCGGCATGCAGACGCCGGGCTCCGGTTTCCGCTGATGCCCCCCGAGCACGCAGGTGCGCCCCGCGGGACGGCCGGCCGGCTCCTCGTGGTGGCGACTCCTTTGGGCAATCTCGGCGACCTCACGGCGCGGGCGCGCGAGGCGATCGCGACCTGCGACGCGGTCGCGTGCGAGGATACCCGCGTGACCGGCGGACTCCTGCGGCACCTCGACGTGTCGAAGCCGATGCTCGCCTACCACGAGCACAACGAGAAGGAAGTCGCCGTGGCCATCGCCGACCGCGTGGCCGCGGGCGCCGTCATCGCGCTGATCACCGACGCGGGCACCCCGGGCATCAGCGATCCCGGCTTCCGCGTGACCCGCGAATGCCGCCGGCGCGGACTGACGGTCTCCCCGCTCCCCGGTCCGTGCGCGATCGTCGCCCTGCTCTCCGCCTCGGGCCTGCCGACGAACGCCTTCCGGTTCGTCGGCTTCCTGCCGCCGAAGTCCGCCGCCCGCCGCCGCTTCCTCGAGGAGATGAAGGCCGCGGCCGAGACCGTGGTCCTCCACGAATCCTGCCACCGCATCGGCGACTTCCTCGACGAGATGCTGGAGATCCTGGGGCCGGAGCGCGTCGTCTGCGTCGGCCGTGAGCTGACCAAGCTGCACGAGACGATCCGGACCGCGGCGCTCAAGGACCTGGTGCCCGCGCTCAAGGCGGGCTCCCTCAAGGGCGAGTTCACGGTGGCGATCGCGCCCGCGGACTTCGCGCTTTGACGCATCGCGGTTGACCCTCGGGGGGCCTTGCCCGCATCCTTGCGGCATGGCCGGTTTCGACGACAGCCTCGTCCGCGAGTATTTCGAGCTGAACGGCTTCTTCACCCGGACGCCGCCGAAGTCCGGCGGGACGGCGCGCCTCCGGCGGGCCGACGAAGCCGGGCTTCTGCACGTGCTCAACCCGGCGCCCCGGGCCGGGGCGGAGCCGGGCTTCCAGCTGTTCGGCTCGGACCTATCCGGCCTGGCGGGCGCAGTCGTCGCCGTGAAGGGCCTCCCCGCGAAGGGCCTGACCCCGGCGATGCTGCGCCGCGGGGACTTCCTCGATTTCATCCGCAAGGAGGCGGCGCCGGCCGCGAAGGAGGCCTTCGCCGACGCGACCGCGACCGAGCCGCCCACGGTGCGCGTGCTGGCGCTCCCGGGCTTGCCGGCGCAGGAGCCGCAACGCTCCGAGAGCATCGCCCTGCTGCGGGCCCAAGGGGTCGACCACGTCCTCACCCTCCGGACGATTCTCGAGAACCTCATCCAGACCGCCGAGGCCGGGGGAGCCGCCGGCCGCTCCGACACCTTGCAGTTGCTTCGCCTGCTCCGCGCCTACGATATGGTCAACGCCGCGCAACTCGAGCTCTTCGGCCAGCCACCCTCCAAGTGATCCACCCTTCCGCCCTCGTCCACCCTTCCGCGCAGGTCGCCCCCTCCGCCGACATCGGCGCCTTCGCGATCGTCGAGGCCGGGGCGGTCATCGGCGCGGGTTGCCGCCTGGCGGCCCACTCGATCGTCAAGGCGGGCTCCGTGCTCGGCGACGCGGTGACCGTGGACCACTTCGCGGTGGTCGGCGGCGACCCCCAGGACCTGTCGTTCGACCCGGCGACGCGTTCGCGCGTGGTGATCGGCCCGCGCACGGTCCTCCGCGAGCACGTGACCTTGCACCGCGCGACGAAGCCGGATGCCGCGACGATCGTCGGGGCCGACGGCCTGCTGATGGCGGGCAGCCATGTGGCCCACGACTGCGTCCTCGGCGACGGCGTGATCCTGGCGAACGGCTGCATGCTCGGCGGGCACGTCCACGTGGGCGACCGGGCCTTCATCAGCGGGGGCGTGGCCGTGCACCAGTTCTGCCGCATCGGCGGAGGCTCGCTGACGTCGGGCAACGCCGTCATCACCGAGGATTTGCCTCCCAACGGGCTGGCCCACGGACGCAACGAACTGGCCGGCCTGAATCTCATCGGCCTGCGCCGCCGCGGCGTGCCCGCCGAGGCCGTCGCCGAACTGAAGCGCGCCTACCATGCGGTCTACGCGCCCGGCCAGGCGTGCGCCGCGCGCGCGCAGGCGGAGCTCGCCACCGGTTCGTACCACACGGCCGAAGGTCGGGCCTTCCTGGAGTTCTTCCTCGGCGGCAAACGCGGACGCTTCGTCCAACCCTCATGAGCCGGCTCCCGCTCGCCATCCCCTGCGGCGACCCCGCCGGCGTCGGCCCGGACTTGATCGCCTCCTGGCTCCGGGCGCACCCGGCGCTGGCCGACTCCGTCGTGCCGATCGGCCCCGCCGACTGGATCGCGCGGCTGGGCCGCGGACTCGCCGTCGGGCCGGCCGGATATGTCAGCCATCCGGGCCAGCCGGATGAGGACGGCCAATTGATCGCCCTCGAGGCGATGGAGCTCGCCGCCCGCGGCACCACCGGCGGCCGCTTCGCCGCGGTGGTGACCGGACCGGTGAACAAGAAGCGCCTGGCCGAGGTCGGCTACCCGTTCCCGGGCCAGACCGAGTTCTTCGCAGCGCGCTGGGGCGGGGAGCCCGTGATGGCCTTCGCCGGCGGCAAGATGACGGTCGGGTTGGTGACCTGGCACCTGCCCTTGCGCGAAGTGCCCGGCACGCTCGCCGCCGCGGACGTGCGCCGCACGGTGCTCGCCTTGGTCGACCTGCGCCGGAAACTCGGCGACGTCCGCCCGCGCATCGCGGTCTGCGGGCTCAATCCCCACGCCGGCGAAGGCGGCCTGCTGGGGACGGAAGACGACGCGATCCTCGCGCCGACCGTCGCCGCGCTCCGGGCCGAAGGGCATGACGTCAGCGGCCCTTGGCCCGGCGACACGGTCTTCCACCGCCACCTGCAGGGCGATTTCGACGCGGTCGCCGCGATCTATCACGACCAAGGGCTCGCGCCCCTGAAGACCGTCGATTTCGCGACCTCGGCCAACCTCAGCCTCGGGCTCAAGCACGTGCGGACGAGTCCGGACCACGGGACCGCCTACGAGCTCGCCGGCACCGGCCGGGCGGACCGCGGCAGCTTCGACTCGGCGGTGCGCCTCGCGCGCCTGCTCTCGGCCTGATGCGTCCCTGGCTGGCCACGCTCGGCCTGCTCGGCGCCGCCGTGCTCGCGGTCGCCGCCCCCGAACGCATCGCGAGCTACAGCCCCGGCGCGACGCGCACGCTGGTCGACTTCGGGGCCGCGGAGCGGATCGTGGCCGCGACGCGTTGGTGCCCGCTGGCCGCGGCCCACCCGGCGAGCCGCGACTGCGACGTCTTCAATCCGGACCTCGAGCGGCTGCTGCGCGCGAAGCCGAACTTGGTCGTCTTGCCGCGCACGTCGAACCCGCTCTGGGCCGAACGCTGCCGCGGCGCGGGCCTCAAGGTCCTGGTGCTGGCGCCGGAATCCGCGACGTCGGCCCTCGCGGATATCCGTCTCATCGGCGAAGCCTTGGGCCAAACGCCCGAAGCGATCGCCCGACTGACCCGTCCGCTCGAGGGCATCCCCACCCAGCCACCGCGGAAGTTGTTGATCATCTGGGATGGGATGATGGCCGGACCTGATTCCTACTTGGGCGTAGTCATGCGCTCGGCTGGATTTAAATCCGCCCTGCCCCAGGGTAGCTGGAGCAAACTCGACTGGGAATCGGTGGCCCAAGCCAACCCGGACCTGCTTCTTTGGGTCGATTCCCTCCCGGGAGACGGACCGATTAAACCCTCCGAAAAGAGGAAGGATGAAGTTTCCCAAGTAACTGTCGTTAAAGAACTTAAATCCGTTAAGGGCGGCTTAGTTTTCGAGACGACCAGCGGTAGCCAATGGCTCCCTGGGTCAGGGCTGCTGCAGGTGTCCCCAAAACTCGCCGACTTGAGGGATAAACTGAGGTAAAGCCCCTTAAAGGGATAGACCCAACCCGGTTGACAAACGAGCGTGTTCGGTCAATTTATAGGTCCCTCCTATGACTAAGCTCCTCAAGCTC
>JBIISU010000034.1:0-8095 GCA_044340815.1 Opitutales bacterium
CATCCGGCGCCTGCTCAAGGCCAAGCAGTTCGAGGCGCGCGCCGCCGCCGCCGACGTCGTCCGGCATGCCTTCCGTCAGCTCCCCGACCACGTCGCCCTCCTGCAGCAGGCGGTGCGCGACGAGCACCCGCGCGTGCGCCTGACGGCGGTCGTGGCCGCGACCTGGCTGGACAACGCCGACGGCGCCAAGGTCGCCCTCGAGGCCTTCCGCCAACCGGTCGATCGCTGGCTGGCCCCCGTCCTGCATTACGCCCTGACCTACACGCTCAAGGATGACGTCGCCGCGCTGCGGGCCGCGGGCGCACTGGACCTAGCCGACAATCTCGCCGCGGCCGAGTACCTCGCGGGCAAATCCAAGATCGGCCAGCCGAGCGCGGAGACGGGCCCGAAGCCCGTCCGCAAGCTCACCGCCGCCGAAGAGAAGGTCTTCCAGCTCGGCCGCGAGGTCTACTTCCGCGACGCGCATTGCGCGACCTGCCACCAGGCCGACGGCAAGGGCATCGCCAACGTCTACCCTCCCCTCCTGCGCAGCGACTGGCTCGCGGACGACGAGCGGGCGATCAAGATCGTGCTCAAGGGACTCTGGGGGCCGATCACGGTCAGCGGCCAGTCCTTCGACCCGGCCAAGGGCGTGCCGCCCATGATGGGCTTCGGCGGGATGCTCAACGACCAGGAGGCGGCCGCCGTGCTCAGCTTCGTGCGCCTCTCCTTCGGCAACAGCGGCAAGGTGATCACGCCCGCGCAGGTCGCCAAGGTCCGCGCCGCGACCAAGGACCGCGTCAACTTCTACACCGCCGAGGAGATCCTCAAGGAACACCCGCTCAAGGCGCCGACCCCGGCCAAGAAGTAGGCAACACCCCATCGAAGGGGCGGAATGAAGCCGAACCCAGCGAGGGGAAACCCTTGCTGCAAGCCCGAGGCTGGCTATGCCTGTGGCACCCCAAGACGATGCCCCGCCTGCTGACGCTCGCCCTAGGCCTCTGCGCCCTGCCCTGCCTCGCGGCGGCCGAGGAAGCCAAGCCCCTGCCCACCGTCCCCGGCGTGACCATCACGCTCTGGCCGAAGGGCGCCATGCCCGGCCAATCCGTCCCCGGGCCCGAGCGCACCCTGCCCGCGCGTGGCGATGAGGTCGTGCGCCTGACCGACGTCTCCGAACCGTCCTTCACCGTTTACAAGGCCGCGGCGACCAAGCCGACGCCCGCGGTGATCGTCTGCCCCGGCGGCGGCTACGGCGGGCTGGCCTACAACAAGGAAGGCACGGAGGTCGCGGCCTGGCTCAACACGCTTGGCATCACCGGCGTCGTCCTCAAATACCGGGTGCCCAAGAACCAGGAAGGCGCCTACCAGGACATCCAACGCGCGATCCGGCTCGTCCGCCAACGCGCCCCCGAATGGAACATCGCCCGCGACCGGGTCGGCGCCATGGGCTTCTCCGCCGGCGGCCACCTCGCCGCGCGCCTGAGCACGCTCGGCGGACCCGCCACCTACGCGCGGATCGACGAGGCCGACGACCAACCGTTGCGGCCGGATTTCGCGCTGCTCGTCTACCCGGCCTACCTCGACCAAGGCGTCGCGAAGTTCGTCGACGCCCGGACTTCGCCGACGTTCATCGCGCACGCCGAGGACGACAAGGGCTACATCAAGGGCAGCAAGCTATACCACGAGGCCCTCGTGACCGCCAAGGTACCGAACGACTTCTTCCGGGTCGCCACGGGTGGGCATGGGCATGGCCTCCGCTCCGCCAAGGAGATCAAGGCCTGGCCGGACCGGGGCGAAGCCTGGCTGCGCGCGATCGGCGTGCTTCCGCCCCGCTGAAACGGCGCCGGTCAGCGCAGGTCTTCGGCCGTCGCGGCGCGGTAATCGGCAAGCGCGAGGAAGAAGTCGGCCAAGCTGGTCAACTCGGCGAAGCGCGCCTCCAGGACCGCCTGTTCCCGCAGCTGGAGCGCCAGCAAATCGCCCGCTCCCTGCCGGAAACGCGTCTGCTCCGCGGCGACCAAGGTGTCGGACAATTCCACGTTGCGGCGGGCGAGGACCAGTTGTTCCCGGGCGGCCAGCAGCGCCGACCAGCCGTCCTTGACCTCGACGCGGATGCGGTCGCGCACGAAAATCAGGTCCTGGTCGAGGCGGCGCAGTTCGGCCTCGGCGGCCTGGCGGCGGCCCAAGGCCTCGTTCCGCTGCAGGGGAATCCGCATCTCCAGGCCGGCGCGGGTCTCCTCCCGGCGGATGTCCTTGTACGGCTCGGTCCCTTGGCTGCGGGTGATCCCGACCGTCAGGTCGAGGTTCGGCAAAGTCGCGTTATCGGCCAACTTCCGGTCGACCTCGACCTTGTCGCGCACCAGGCGGATGCGCCGCAATTCCGGCCGGCGTTCGACGGCCAGCTCGAGGACCAGCGGGTCGCCCAAACCGGCGGGCGCTTCGGTCGTGGGCAGTTCGGCCGGCAAGCGGTCGTTGGGCGGGACGATCGGCTGATCGTCAGGTCCACGGAGGAACAGGGAGAGCTCGAGGGCGGCGGCCTCCCACCGGCGGCGGGACTGCGTGACCATCAACTGCCGGCTCACGATGAGGCGCTCGTTGTCCGTCACCACGATCGGGGCGAGCATCCCCTTGCGGGCCTGCTCCGTCAGGCCGGCGGCGCGCTCCTCGGCGACGCGCAGCTGCTCGCGGGCGACCTTCTCGCGGAATCCGGCGACCGCCCAGGCATAGTAGGCGCGGGTGGCGGCGCGGGTGATGTCCAACCGCTGCCGCTCCACGAAAGGATCGACCAGCCCCAGGTCGAGGCGGGCCTTCAGCAGTTCGGCGCGCGGACGATCGATGAAACCGTCGCGCAGGAGGTTGAAGCGCAGGCCGGCGCGGAACTCGCCGTCGCGCTGGGTCCGGTCCTTATCGTAGTCCGCGAGCGAGCCGCTGCTCCGGCGGTAGCCGGCGAAGAGGTTCGCCCCCCAGAAAGGCATCCGCTGCTCCAGCGAGACGTCCCCGGTGGAACCGTCGTAGTAGCCGCGGGGCACGACCCCGGCGCGGAGGGCGAAGCCCAGGTCGAAGGCGCCTTCGCTCTGCCGCAGGCGGCCGGCGGCGATATCCTGCTCGATCAGGGCGATCAGCAGCGGCGGATAGCGGCCTTGCGCGCTGGCGAGGACCTCGGGCAGGCGCAGGGGCTCGGCGGCGTCGGCGAACGCGACCCCCAGGAGCAGCAGGAGCCAACCCTTCATTTGCGGGCCCCCTTGCCCGGCTCATCCATGGCCACCACCGGCGGGAAGCCGTTGAGCTGGCGCCAGATCTCCTTCCAGAGCGGCACCTGTTGCAGCAGCACCCAGCCGTTGGCGCGCACGCCCTGGCGCAGCCAGCGGTTGCCGGGCCACTCGACCTTGGTCGGTTTCCCGTCCTTCATCACGATGTCCGGGGACGGCGCGACGACCACGCGGAACTTGCCGGAAGGATCGCCCGCGGCGTCGACGAAGACGACCTCGCCGCCGAACGTCCCGATGGCGACGCTGGGCCAGCCCACGAACTGGATCGCCGGCCAACCTTCGAACTGGAGCCGCACCGGACTGCCGGGGATGACGGTGCCGTCCGGCTTGGTCACGCGGGACTGGAGCAGGGGCATGTCGTTGCCCTCGAGCCAGATCTCGACGAACCGGCTGTCGGTCTCGGGGATGACCACGCAGATCGGGCTGCCGGGCCGGAGGTAGGTGCCGTCGGTCGCCTGCACCGAGAGCACGATGCCGTCGCGCGGCGCGCGGACGAGCTGCCGCTCGTTCTGGTTGATCTGGACGTCGATGACGCCGAGGTCGCGCTCGACCGAGGCGAGGTCCGACTGCGCGGACCCGCGCTGCGCGCGCACGCCGGCGATGGTGGCGCTGAATTCGCTCTCCGTGCGCCCGAGGGTCGCCTCGGCGGCGATGAACGCGGAGGCGGTGCTGTCGCGCGACTGGATCGCGAGTTCGTAGTCGCGGACGGAGACGAGGCCCGCCTCCTTGAGGTCCTTCGTGCGGGTGAAGTTCAGCGCGGCGGTCTCGGCGGCGATCTTCTCGGCCACCACGCGCTGGCGGGCGGCGTCCACCGACTGGCCGCGGGCCAATTCCAGCTGGCGGACCTGCAGGTCGAGGTCCTCGATGCGGCGCGCGGTCGCGGTCCGGCGGTCGGCCAGGGACGCGCGCTGGGACTTCAGGTTGGCGAGGAGGTTCGGGTCGTTGTCCTGCAGTTCGGCGAGGGCCTCGCCGGCCTTCACGCGCTGGCCCTCGACCACGAACATCTTGCGGACGAGCCCGGCGACCGGGGCCTCGACGTTGATGCGGCGTTCGAGCGGGTCGAAGGCGATGACCTTGCCGGTGCCGAGGACGAACTGCTGCCAAGGCAGGAACCAGATGGCGAGCACCAGGACGACCAAGCCGACGGCGGCGATCCGGGAGAGGAGCCGGACACGCTGGGAGGAGCCGGCCAGCAACAGGGCGGTCAAGTTGCCGCGCAGCGGGATGGGCGACGAATCGGGACGGTGGCTCATGCCTTGGAGGGACGAAGGGTGTGGATGGTGGCGCAGCGACGGGCGAGCTGCGGATCCCGGGTGGCGAGCAGCAAGGTCCAAGGACGCCCGGGCGCCGTGATGAGGTCGGCCAGCTGGGAGGTGTTCTCGGTGTCCATCCCGTCGAGGAACTCGTCGACGATGAGGAGACGCGGACGATGGAGCAGCGCGCGGGCGACGAGGAGTCGGTTGCGCTGGCGGCTGGAGAGCGGCAGGCCGCCGGTCACCAGATTGGTCTCGAGACCGCCCGGCATGGCCAGCAGGTCGGGCAGGAGGCCCACCTCGGTGAGCGCCGACTGCACCTGGCCGATCGTGATGTCATCGCGGCCCAAGCGGAGATTTTCGAGGAGGCTCGCGGTGAGGATGTCCTGCGAACGCAGGACCATGACCTGCCCGCGGAAAGCCTCCAGGTCCCAGGAGCGCAGGTCGAGGCCGTCGACGAAGATGGAGCCGGCGGTCGGCTCGCGCATGCCGGCGACGAGGTCGAGCAAGGTGCTGCAGCCGCTCCCCTGGGAACCGCCCAAGGCGACGCGTTCTCCGGGGGCCACCTCGAAACTCACCTCATGGAGGATCTCGCGGCCACCCGGGTAGGCGAAGCCGACCCCGCGCAGG
Organism: Opitutales bacterium; assembly: GCA_044340815.1. Classification (GTDB taxonomy): domain Bacteria; phylum Verrucomicrobiota; class Verrucomicrobiia; order Opitutales; family UBA953; genus UBA953. The sequence continues at coordinate 5,129 of JBIISU010000034.1, forward strand.
GAGATGGCCGCGCCGGCCGGGGCGCCCGCCGGGACCTCCCCACCCTCGCGGTCGGTCTCGAGGTCGACCAGGTGCCCCAGCTTGTCGACGGCGGCCAAGGCGTCGTACCAGGCCTCGAACTGCTTGCCGAGCTTGGCCACGGAGGCGACCACGGTGCCGACGATGAGTTCGCTGGCGACGAGCTGACCGAGCGTGAGCTGTTGGCTGAGCACCAGGCCGCCGCCGACGATCAGGAGGGCGGCCGTGGCGAGCACCTCAAGGGTCAGGAGGCCGATGATCTGCCGCATCAGCACGCGGAAATGCCAACCGCGGTCCGCGAGGTAGCGGCGGGCGAGCTCGTCGGTGCGGGCCGAGGCCAGCGTCAAGCCGGACGGGCCCTTGAACAGCCGGGGGTAACGGGCCACTTCCTCCAGCCAGCCCACGGCCGCGTACTTGCTGCGCGACTCCGCCAGGCTCGACGAGACGGCGCCGCGGCCGAGCACGAAGACCACGAAGGCCAGCCCGCAGAGGATGACGAGCATGTAGGCCAGCAGGAAGGGATGGTAGAAGCCCAGCACCAGCAGGCCGACGATCGCGCCGACGATGATGTTGATGCCGTTGAGCAGGAGCATCGCGGAACTCTTCTGGACGGTGACCACGTCCAGGAAGCGGTTGACCATTTCCGGGGCGTGCACCCCGTCGAACGCCTCGGTCTTCACGCGCGGCAACCGCCAGGCCATGTCGGCGGCCAACCGCACGAAGATCCGTCGCTGGATGTGCTCCGCGACGACGAATTGGAGGCCGCGGATCACGGCGGAGAGGATGAGGCAGCCGCTCAGCGCCAGCGTGATGAAGATCAGCGCCTGCTGGAAAGGCGTCGACTGGGTGCCGAAGGCGAGGTTGCCGACGACCCCGTTGACCGCCAAGGGCAACGCGAGGTAGAGCAGGCCGGTGACCAGGCTAAAGATGAAGATGGTCGCGATATCGGAGACCTCGGGACGCATCAGCCCAAAGAAGCGGCTGACGGGGGTCGCATGGTGGCCGGGATCGGCGTCGTCGTGGCCCGCGAGCCCCTGGGCCGGGAGCGCCGGCGAGACGAAGGCCACCTCGACCTCGGACTGGGCCGAAGTCAGCCCGAGCTTTTCGACCAGCGCGAGGCGGGTGATCACACGGGTCTGCTCATCGCCATCGAAGGCGGCGACGCGCTCGCGGAAAAGTCCGCCCCCGACGACCACGGTCCAGCCCGCGGCGCGCGAGTAGATGATCAGCGGGAGCGAAGCCCGGGCTTGCCAAAGCGCGGAAGCCAGGGGCAACCGGGCGACATCGGCGCGGAGGCCGGCGGCGGGCAAGGTGGCGACGACGCGTTCCAGCGGCTCTTCGGCTTGGTGAGCGGAGAGCACCCCGGCGATGCGCGCGGCATCGACGGCGAGGCCGGCCTGCCGCACCAAGTAGGATACGAGCGCAAGTTCCTTGGCGGATTCAGCCGCCGGGTCGGGAGACGGCACCGACGGACCAGCCACATTCCGAGAGTCAGCCATAAACTCTAATTCGGGACCTCTGTCCCAAGACGCAAACCAAAGTTCCCAAAATCCTAAGAGCCTGATTCTGATGCATTTAGCAAACACTATTCAATCCATAGTAAATCTAAAGGAGTAAGCCTTCGGCCAGAGGCATGGGGCGCCCCAATCCCCACGAATCCAGCTCAACTCAGGCCCTGACCGGGATGAAGGCCCAGATCGAGCCGCCTACTGGACAATTCGACCCCGCCTCGGCCGCCACCCCCGTTGAAATGGCAGGTTCGCCTTGCCGATAGGCCAACTAAACCCCAAAAAGAGCGCGGGTGTACCGATTTTGGGTACCTTTGGTCATTTTTGATTGTTACAAATGTTACAAACTAAAGACATCCTGGCGCTCGCGCTCGTGGCCTTCACCGCCCCGCTCCAAGCGCAAACCTCCGCCCCCGCCACCGCCCCCGCCCAGGCCCCGGTTCCAAGCCCCTCGTCCCCGGAACTCACGCTCAAGGAGCAGTACGAAGACCTCGGCCTGGTCTACCGGGACCTGAAGGCCAAGGGCCTGCAGGAATTCTGGCTACTGGGCCGCTACCACGGCCACTACCATGACACCAGCGGGGTCGGCCGCTCCGACAGCGGCCTCGAAAGCCGGCGCATCCGCCTCGGCTTCCAGGCCCGCCTGATCGACCACCTGACCGTCCATGCGCAAGCGATCAGCGGCAGCGATTTCGAGCCCGCCTACAACGGCTTCACCGAACTGTGGATGCGCTGGGAGTTCGACCCCGCCGTCAGCCTGACCGTGGGCCAGCAGAAGCATCGCTTCACGCACGACCGTAATGTCTCGAGCCGCTACATGAGCTTCATGGAGCGCTCGATGTTCACCAACATGATGAGCTTGGATTACACGCCGGCGGTGACGCTCTCCGGGCGGGTCGGCAAGCTCGACTACTACGCGGGCGTCTTCACGAACCAAGCCGGCACCGACATGTGGGGCGCCTTCACCGAGCTCCACTCGGGCTGGTCGGGACTCGCCGCGGTGACCTACGACCTCGGTCATTGGGCCGGGGCCGACTCAGCCTCGATCTACGCGAGCCTGCTGCACAGCGAGGCGCGGACCGGGTCGACCAACCTGACCCGCTTCGACGACGCGGCTTCGGCCGCGCTGATCCTCACCGAAGGACCGGCGGCGCTGGTGACGGAGATCACCGCGGGCTTCGGCGGCGCCAAGGGCGATGCGGTCGGGCTCAACCTCCAACCCAGCCTCTTCCTCACGGACCGGCTCGAGCTGGTCAGCCGCTTCCAATACGCCACGGCTAGCCACGCCGACGGACTCCGCAGCCAGCGCCGCTACGAATCACCCGCCGGCCTGCCGAGCGGGGATCGTTACCAGGCGACCTACCTGGGCCTGAATTACTACGTGGCGGGCCATCGGATCAAGGTGCTGTCGGGCGTCGAGCACGCCCGCATGAACAGCCGC
>JBIISU010000035.1:0-8063 GCA_044340815.1 Opitutales bacterium
CGGTCTTGCCGTCGACGAGGGACGGGCTGGCGCCGCCCCCGCCGATGGCGGAAAGTTTGGCGACTTCATCCATCGCGGCCTTCGCGGCGGCGTTGGCGATCTGCGTGGCGGCGTCGACCGAGTTCGCGACCAGCGAGGCCGGGTCCCCGGCGTCCGCGGCCGGGGCTTCCGCCGGCTTGGCCTTGGCCTTCTTCGGGTCGGTGGCGACGGCACCGTCCTGGGGCGCGGGCGCGTTCGGATCCTGCGGGGCGTTCGCCGCATTGCCCTTGGTGTTCTTGGACGCCTTCAGCGTCGTCTTCGAGGCGTTGGTCTTGGTGGTCGGCCCGTTGTTGTTCGGGGCCGTGTTGGTCGCGGCGACGATGAGGGCGAGGGTAAGCAGACTCATAATACACTTATAACACCCCTCCCGGGGGCTTGTTTCAAGCGCGGTCGGGTCGGAAGATGAAGAAAACGGCCCCCAGGATGCAGAAAAAGGCCCAAAGGAAGTCCCAACGCCACTTTTCGCCCAGGAAAAGCATCATGAAGGGCACGAAGACCACCAGGGTGACGCATTCCTGGATGATCTTCAGCTGCGCCCCGGAGAGGCCCCCCGCGAAGCCGATCCGATTCGCCGGCACCATGAGCAGGTACTCGGCCAGGGCGATGCCCCAGCTGACGAGGGCGGCCGTCCACCAGGGGCTGTCCTTCATCGTTCGCAGATGGCCGTACCAGGCGAACGTCATGAAGAGATTCGAGAGGCAAAGCAGGCCGACGGTGAGCAAGGTGGGGTTCAGCAGGGAGGGGCGCATGGATGGAGGGACGCCCAAAGGACACCGGCTTGTCACGAGATGCTGGCAAGCAAAGTCTTGGACGTGGATTCCGTTTAGGCAGGCTTGCAGGTTCGCTGACCCACTGCAATCGTCTAGCCCCAACCCCGATGTCTACCCCCCACGTCACCCCGCCTGCCGCTCCCGCCTCAGCTTGGGACGCGCTCACGAAGGACCTTGCCGGCGGCTTGGTCGTGTTCCTGGTCGCGTTGCCGTTGTGCCTCGGCATCGCGCTGGCTTGCGGCGTGCCGATCGTGGCCGGCCTCGTCAGCGGCGTGGTGGGCGGTCTGGTGGTGGCCTGGCTGAGCGGCTCGCACACCAGCGTGAGCGGTCCGGCGGCCGGCATGGTCGCGGTGGTCCTGGCGCAGGTGGCGACGCTCAAGTCGTACGAGGCTTTCCTCGTGGCGGTGATCTTGGCGGGGGTCATCCAGATCGTGCTCGGGGCCTTGCGCGCCGGCTTCATCGCGGCCTTCTTCCCCTCGAACGTCATCAAGGGCCTGCTCGCCGCGATCGGCGTGATCCTGATCCTCAAGCAGATCCCCCACGCGGTCGGCCACGACGCGGATCCGGCGGGCGACCTGGGCTTCCTGCAGTCCGACGGCAAGAATACCCTCTCGGAACTGTTCTCCTCCCTGTTCGACTTCGAACCCGGCGCGCTGCTGGTCGGGTTGGTTTCGCTGGGCATCCTGCTGGCGTGGGATCGGAGCCGGTTCAAGCAGTCCCTCATCCCGGCTCCGCTGGTGGTGGTGCTGCTGGGCGTGGCGGCCAATCTGGCGATGAAGGCGGCCGGCAGTCCTTGGGCCATCGGGCCGAGCCACTTGGTGCAGCTGCCGACCGTGGCCAGCCTAGGGGAGTTCATGAAGGCCCTGCCCAGCCCCGACTTCAAGGCCTTCGGTAATCCCGCGATCATCATGGCCGCCGTCACGATCGCCGCCGTCGCCTCGCTCGAGACGCTCCTGAACCTCGGGGCCGTGGACAAGCTGGATCCGCGCAAACGGGTGAGCCCGCCGAACCGCGAGCTCGTGGCGCAGGGCGTCGGCAACGTGGTGGCGGGCTTCCTCGGCGGCTTGCCGGTCACCTCGGTCATCGTCCGCAGCTCGGTGAACATCAACGCGGGCGCGGTGTCGCGCCTCTCGGCCTTCTTCCATGGGGTGCTGCTTTGCCTGCTGGTGCTGTTCGCGCCCCGGTGGCTGAACGAGGTTCCCCTGGCTTCGCTGGCCGCCGTCCTGCTGGTCACGGGCCTGAAGCTGGCCAGCCCGACGCTCTTCCGGCAGATGTGGTCGGAAGGTCGCACCCAGTTCGTCCCCTTCATCGTCACGACGGTGGCCATCGTGTTCACGGACCTGCTGACCGGCGTCCTCATCGGCCTGGGCACCAGCCTCGGCTTCATCCTGCACAGCAATTTCCGGCGGCCCTTGCTCCGCTTCATGGAGCGCCATGTGAGCGGCGACATCCTCCGCATCGAGTTCTCCAACCAGGTGAGCTTCCTCAACCGCGCCGTGCTCGAGCAGACGTTCGAGTCCGTGCCGGTGAACGGGCACGTGGTGCTGGATGCGCGCAACACGGACTACATCGACCCGGACATCCTCGACCTGATCGAGGACTTCCGCAAGCAGACCGCGCCGGCGCGCAACCTGAAGGTGAGCCTCATCGGCTTCAAGGACCGCTACGTGATGGAGAACCAGATCCAGTACGTGGACGTGAGCACCCGGGAGGTGCAGGCGCAGCTCACCCCCGAGCGCGTCCTGCAGTTCCTCAAGGAGGGTAATGAGCGGTTCGTGACCGGTCGCCGGCTCTCCCGGGACCTGGCCCGCCAGGTGGATGCGACGGCGGCGGCGCAATACCCGATGGCGGTGATCCTCAGCTGCATCGACTCGCGCAGCCCCGTTGAGCTGATCTTCGACATGGGCGTCGGGGATGCGTTCGTCATCCGCATCGCGGGCAACGTCGCGAAGGAGAAGGTCCTCGGCAGCATGGAGTTCGCCTGCGCCCTCGCCGGTTCGCGCCTGGTGCTCGTGATGGGCCATACCAGCTGCGGCGCCGTCAAGGCCGCGGTCGAGCTGTTCGAGACCGGCAAGACGGCCTCGAAGGCCACGGGTTGCGAGCACCTGGACGCGCTCGTCAACGAGATCCAGAAGGCCATCGAGCCGGGCACCAAGCCGCATGGCGACTGGGTGACTCCCGAGACCAAGATGGTCTTCGTGGACGACGTGGCCGCGCGCAACGTGGCCACCACGATCGCCTACATCCGCTCCGCCAGCCGTACCCTGCGCGAGCTCGAGGCGGAGGGCAAGATCGCCATCCTCGGCTCCATGTACGACCTCAAGACCGGCAAGGTCACGTTCATGGAGGCGCGGCCCGCCGTCGCTCCCCAGCACTGACCGGAGTCCATCCGACCCTCGTTTCGTCGCGCGGGTGAAGGGTTCCACTGGGGCATAACCTGCGTTGTGCCCACCCTCGGGGCGGATGGGCTTCGCGGCATGCAGTCCCCCGCCGATCGCCCGCGCGAACGCCTCGACCGCCTCGGTCCGCGCGCCTTGCTCGACGCCGAGCTCCTGGAGCTGTTGATCGGCGCCGGTTCGCGCGGGGCCTCCGCCCACCAGCTCGCCGGCCATCTGCTCCGGGAGGCCGGCGAACTCGCCGGGTTGGCCGGCTGGGAGCGGGCCGACTTTGCCCGCATCCGGGGGCTCGGGCCGGCCAAGGCCGCGGAGCTGGCCGCGTGCTTCGAATTGGCGCGGCGGCTCCGCGAGCGGGTGGCCGATCCGGGGCAGCGGCTGGATTCGCCCGCCAAGGTTTGGGCCCGGCTCGAGCCGCTCACGGTCGGACTCGCCGTCGAGAAATGTTGGGTACTCTCGCTGAACCGCCGCCACCGCCTGCTCGGCCTCCAGGAAGTCAGCTCGGGGACCGCCACGAGTTCCCTGCTGCATCCGCGGGAAGTCTTCCGCCTCGCGCTCAAGCACGCCGCCCCCGCCGCCATCGTCGCCCACAACCACCCCAGCGGGGATCCGGCCCCCAGTCCCGCCGACCGGGCCGTCACCCGCCAGTTGACCGAGGCGGGCCGGGTTCTGGGGGTGGAATTGCTCGACCACGTCATTATTGGCCGTCCCGAAACCGATCCGGCGGGCAAGGGTTGGTTCAGTTTCGGCGAGGCGGGCTTGATTTAGCGGAACCCCTGAAGATGGTCAGTGGTCACAGACCCCATGCCCCTGTCCCGGTCTTACAAGATCCTGGCCCTCCTGGCCATCGTCGGAGGACTCGTCGTAGTCGGCCGCCAAGGGCAGCGCTATTACAAGAAGAACCTGGCCGCTCCCCGCGCCGGCGAGGTCGTCTACCGCGAGGACTGCATGCGTTGCCACGGACCCGTCGGCCAAGGGGTCGCCGGCAAGGCGGACGAACCGTTGGTCGGCGAAAAGTCGGTCGCGGCGCTGGCCAAGTACATCGCCCGCGAGATGCCGGAGGACGATCCCGGGACGCTCTCGCTCGCCGATGCGACCGCTTCGGCCGAGCACATCCACCAGGCCTTCTATTCGGCGGAGGCCCGCGCCCGCAACCACCCGCCGCGCATCGAGCTCGCCCACCTGACCGTCCGCCAATACCGCGAAAGCGTCGCCGACCTGCTCGGCTCGCTGCGGGGGGGGAGCGGGACCACCGAGACGGGCGGCCTGGCGGGCAGCTACCGCGGCCTGCCCGATGGCGACACCACCAACGTGAGCGCCAAGAACGAGGTGAAGCTGATCGACCGCGTGGATCCGTCCCTGGATTTCGATTTCGGCGAAAAGGCGCCGGCGCCCGGCGGGAAGCCGAACCAGTTCAAGATCAACTGGACGGGGTCCCTGTTGGCCCCCGATACCGGCGAGTATGAGTTCCGCCTGACCACGCCCAATGGGGCCCGGCTCTACGTCAACGTGCCCGAAAACGGCACCCAGAAGGACTCCAACATCGACCTCTGGGTGAGTTCCGGCAAGCCGCGGTCGGGCCAGGCCACCCTTTTCCTGCTCGGCGGCCGCAGCTACCCGCTCAAGGTCGAGTTCTTTAAGTATAAGGAGAAGACCGCCGGCGTGAAGCTCGAGTGGCGCCCCCCGGGCGGCGTCTGGACCGTCATCCCGCCGTCCAACCTCTCGCCCAAGTATTCGTCCTTCGTCCACGTCGTCTCCGTCCCGCTGCCGCCGGATGACGCCAGCGTCGGCTACGAACGCGGCGCGTCCGTTTCGCGCGAATGGACCGAGGCCGTCGCCAAGGGGGCCATGCAGGTCTCCGCGCTGGTCGGGCCGAACCTCTTCGCCTTCGCCGGGACCAAGGCCGAGGCGCCGGATCGCGCCGAGAAGCTCAAGGCGTTCTCGCTCCGCTTCGCCCAGCTGGCCTATCGCCGGCCGCTCACCGCCGAACAGCGGACGGACCTGGAGCGGATCTACTCCGCCGATGTCGCCCCGGAGATCGCCGCCAAGCGCGCCTTCATCTTCACGCTCTCCAATCCCGCCTTCCTCTATCCCGGACTCGGGCCGCAGGATGATTACGCCGTCGCGTCTCGGCTGGCCCTGACCCTCTGGGATTCCGTGCCGGACAACGCCCTGCTCCAGGCGGCCGCCGCCGGCCAGCTGAAGACCGAGGCCCAGGTGCGCAAGCAGGCCCAGCGCCTGCTGAAGGACCCGCGCGCGAAGGCCAAGCTGCGGGACTTCCTGCATCACTGGCTGCACGTCGAGGAAGGCGCCGAGATCGCCAAGGACCAGCAGGAGTACCCGGGCTTCGACCAGGCGGTCGTGATGGACCTGCGGACCTCGCTCGACCTCTTCACCGAGGGCGTCGTCTGGTCGGAGGCCTCCGACTACCGCCAGTTGCTCCTGGGCGACACCATCCTGATGAACGAGCGGCTCGCGAAGTTCTATGGCCAGAAGGTCGAACCCGGCGCCGGCTTCCAGCCCGTCAAGATGGACCCGGAGCAGCGCGGCGGCGTGCTGACGCACCCCTTCCTCCTCGCCACCTTCTCCTACACCAAGTCGACCTCGCCGATCCATCGCGGGGTCTTCGTGACGCGCAACATCCTCGGCCGCATGCTCAAGCCGCCGCCCATGGCGATCGCGTTCATGGACGATAAGTTCGACCCGTCCTTCACCATGCGCGAGAAGGTGACCGAGCTCACCGCCAAGCCGGCCTGCCAGTCCTGCCACGTGACCATCAACCCGCTCGGCTTCAGCTTCGAGCGCTTCGACGCCGTCGGTCGCGTCCGCGCGACCGACAACCACAAGCCCGTCGACGCGACTTCCGAGTACACGGCGGCGGATGGGCAGGTCATCAAGCTGACCGGCGCCCGCGACGTGGCCAAGCACGCGGCCGAGAGCGCGGCCGGGCAGGCCGGCTTCGTCCGCAACCTCTTCCAGTCGCTCGTGAAGCAGCCCCCGGCCGCCTACTCGCCCGAGCTGCTTGGCCGGCTGACCGACCAGTTCCGGGCGGATCATTTCCATATCCGGAACCTGGCCGTCGAGGTCGCCGTCGTCGCGGCCCTCCGTCCGGCCGGCGCCGCCACCCCTCCCACTCGCTAAGACCATGACGCTCCAACATCGCCGGGATTTCCTCCGTCGGCTCGGCCTCTCGGCCGCCGCCCTCCCGCTCCTCGGAGGCCTCGCCGCCCTCGGCGCGGCCGAGCCCGCCGGCGGGCGCCGCTCGCGGGTCATCTTCGTCTTCTCGCCCAATGGCGTCGTGCCGCCGGCCTTCTGGCCCGACGAGGAAGGCGCGAACTTCACGCTGAAGCCGATCCTCAAGCCCTTCGCGCCCTTCAGGGACCGCATGCTCACGCTCAAGGGCGTGAACAACCGCGTGCGCGGCGACGGCGATTCGCACATGCGCGGCATGAGCTGCCTCCTCACCGGCATCGAGCTCTTCCCCGGAAACATCATGGGGGGCGGCGGCGCGCCCGCCGGTTGGGCCAGCGGACCGTCCGTCGACCAGGTGATCCGGACCCACCTGCAGGGCAACGCCGCGACCAAGACCCGCCATGGCTCCCTGGAGATCGGTGTCGCGGTCGGCAATCGCGCCGACCCCTGGACTCGCTGGAGCTACGCGGGCCCCAACCAGCCCGTCGCCCCGGTCTCGAGCCCCTACGAGCTTTTCGACAAGCTCTACGGTTCGATGAAGGAAGGGGAGAACCTGGGTTCCGTGCTCGATGGGCTGAAGGACGACCTGGCCAAGGTCGCCACCGCCGTGGACAAGGGCGACCGCGCGTTGCTCGACCAGCACGCCACCGCCTTGCGGGAGCTCGAGCGCGGCCTGCAGGAAAGCCGGGCGGAGTCCGCCCTCAAGGTCCCGCACCCGCCGGAGGCCGGCGTGCCGCTGGATAACGACAGTATCCCGCAGATCACGCGCCTGCAGACCGAACTGCTCATCAGCGCGTTCCAGAACGACCTGGCCCGCGTCTCGACCTTCCAGTTCACGAACTCTGTCGGCGGGGCCCGCATGAAGTGGATCGGCATCGAGGAGGGGCACCATGCGCTGTCGCACGACCCCGACCTCAACAAGGGCTCGGTCGAGAAGCTCATCAAGATCAACACCTGGTTCGCCGAGCAGATCGCCTTCCTCGCCAAGCGCCTGCAGGAGACGCCCGAGCCCGACGGCCGCGGCAACATGCTCGACCACACGACCATCGTCTGGACGAACGAACTCGGCAAGGGGAACAGCCACACGCACGAGGACATCCCCTGGGTGCTCATCGGCGGCGGCCTCGGCTTCAAGACCGGCCGGGCGCTCAAGTTCAACAAGACTCCGCATAACCGCCTGCTCATGGCGATCGCCCAGGGCTTCGGCCACCCGATGAAGACCTTCGGCAATCCCGCGCTCTGCGAGGAAGGGGCGCTGAAGTTGGGGTGAGGGGGCGGAGTACAGAGTACGGATTTCAGAGTACAGAGTGCTGAGAACTGAGTACAGAGTACGGAGTACGGATTACGGAGTACTGAGAACTGTGCACGGAGCAATGAGCGCTGAGTGCGGATTCAGGAGCATCAAGATGGGGCCTTCCGCTCCGTATTCCTTGCCCCATCCCTGCATTCTATGAGCCGTGCTCTTTACTCCGTAATCCGTAATCCGTAATCGGTAATCCGTACTCTGTCCTCCATCCTTAAAGGGTCCCCCACCTGTGCCGGTTCCGATTGGAGCTCCACTTGTTCCTGGATTTAGGTGGGCGGTACGTTGCCACGGCTCGGACGAGGCCGGTCGGGTCGCACCTCCCGTATATTATGTTCGTAGGGAAGGGAGGCTGCCGCGGGTGTC
>JBIISU010000001.1:0-26347 GCA_044340815.1 Opitutales bacterium
CGCGGCCTTCCTGCTCGGCGACGAGATCATCGTCAAGTGCGTCGGCATCGACGACAAGGGCCGCGTGCGCCTCTCGCGCCGCGCCGCCATCGCCGAGAAGGAAGGCCGCGAATACACGCCCGCCCCGAAGCCGATGGATCGCCCCCGCGGCGACCGTCCGGAGCGCGGCGAGCGCCGTCCCTTCCGCGAACGCGGCGGCGACAGCGAAGGCGGCCAGGGCTAAGCGCCTTCAGGCCTCCGACGAGCCCCGGCCTCGGCCGGGGCTTTTTTGTGCCCACCGACGGCGGCTTACTTCGCGGGCTTTTCGGCCGCCGTCACGCGTTCGAACCACGCCCGCGCGGCCGCGGACGCCGGCCCGTCGCGCAGCGGCCAGCGGTCGTTGTGCGGGTGCTTGACGACGGCGTTGGGGAATGGCCCGTAGAGCGCCGCCATGTCGACCGTCAGGTAGTCGACGTTTCGCGGGACGATGGGCGCGACGAAGGCCCGGGTCTGCTCGCCGGGTTGGCCTTGGCTGATGAGGACGGGCCGGCCCTGCAGGCGACGGAGCCGCCCGGCGGCTTCCTCGCGGTAGCGGGCCAGCGGGGCGCCCCAGGGCGCGCTCCAGGCCTGCACGCCGTCGAAATGGTCGTGGGCCCAGAAGCCGCACCAGAGCCCGGCGACCTCGTCGTCGTGCAGGCCGAGGAACGAGACGCCGATGGCGCCGCGCGAGAAGCCGCAGAGCACGACCCGCCGGGCGTCTCCGCCGAATTCGGCGCAGATCCGGGGAAGGTTGGTCTTGGCGTATGCCACCGTGGCGTCGAGGTCGCCCCACCAAGTGATTTCGTTCTTCCGCCGGTCCTTCGCGACGTAGGGTAGGACGATCCAGAGGGCCCGCCCGCGGGCGACGCCGTAGCCGAGCGCGGCGCCCTCGACCTCGCCCGTGGAACCCGACTCCGCATGGCGGTTGCCGGTGTATTCGGCGACGACCGGCCAGGACTTGCCGCGAGCCTTCCAATCCGGCGTCCAGTCGTCGGGCAGGGCGAGCACGTGGTGCACCCGGGTGCCGACGTATTCCGGGGGCGTGACCGCGACGCGCCGACCGGCCGCCGGCGGGCCCTCGACCAGCGGCGGCAAGGGTAGGTCGGCGGCCGCGGCCAGCCCGACGGTCGCGAGGGCGAGGAAGGGGCCGGGGCGCATGCCGCCAGTGTCGCGAGCGGCCCGTCGGAATCAAGCCCGCCGCATCCGGAGGGTCACGTGGACCAGGGTCAGGATGGCGCTGGTCGGCATCATCACGGTCGCGACCAGCGGCGACATCGCGCCAGCGGCGGAAAGGCCGATGGCGACTAGGTTGTAGACGACGGTGAAGGCGAATACTTCGGTCAGCACGCGTCGGCGGTGGCGCGCCACGGCGAACAGGCGTCCCAGCCCGCGGAGGTCCCGCCCGAGGAGGTAGAAGTCGGCTTTCTGTTCGAGCAGTCCGAGGTCCACGATCGGCGTCCCGCGCAGCGTGGCTTCCGAGAAGGCCAGGGCGTCATTGGCGCCGTCGCCGAGCATGAGCGTCTTGGCGCCGTCGTGGCGTCGGATCCAGTCGGCCTTTTCCTCGGGGGAGAGTCCGCCCAGCCCTCCGGCCGCAGGCAAACCAAGCTGGCGCAGCAATGCGGCGACCTTCTCCGCACGGTCGCCCGACAAGATGAAGATGGCCACGCCGTCCGCACGCAGGCCGTCGACGACTTCCTGCGCATGGGCCCTGGCCTGCTCGGCGAAGAGGAACAGCGCCTGCCGCGTGCCGTTCCGGCAGAATTCGGCGGCCGACATCCCCGCCGGAGCCGGGGCGCTGCCTTGCCAGCCGGGCTTGCCGAGCGTCCAGACGACGCCGTGCGCGTCGGTGAACATCACGCCGGCCCCCGGTACGTTGCGCATGACCCCGTCCAGCCGGGCCGGATCCTCCTTTTGGGCGAGCGCTTCGCGCAGGCTGCGCCCGAAGGGATGAAGGTTGTCATCGACGAGCGCGAACAGGGCGCGCCGGGCGTCGGCGGGCAGGGCGGACAGCTGCTCGGGATTGGCGAGACGCGGGCTTTCCAGCGTCAGCGTGCCGGTCTTGTCGAAGACCACCTGGCGCACGCGCAGCGCGCGTTCCCAGACGCGGTGGTCGCGGAGGTAGACGCCGGCGCGACGCAAGGCGCCGACCGCGAGTTCGGTGGCCAGCGGGAAAGCCAGTCCGATCGCGCAGGGGCAGGAGACGATGAGGATCGAGATGGCGGCTTGCAGGGCCTGCGGCCAGTCTCCCGTGAGCGCGCCGCGGAGCCCGAAGGCCAGCGCCGCCAGGCTGATGACGATTCCGAGATACCAGCTGAGGATCCGCTCCAGCTGCCGCGGCACGAAGGCGCCGTCGCCTCCGGCGTCGGTGAGCTTACGGAGCATCGAATCACCCCAGGCTTCGGTCGCCTCGAGGCGCAAGGGAGTCTTGCCGATGTTCAACGCACCGGAGGGCACGAGCCGGCCGGCCGGATAGACGACCGGCTCGGATTCCCCGTTGATCCAGGCGAGGCTGACTTCCGCTTCCTGTCCGACCAGTCGTCCGCAGACGGGGGCGACCTGACCGCTCGCCACGGCGTAGATCTGGCCCGGACGCAGCGCTTCGGCGGGGAGTCGTCGGAGCGGAACGGCGCTGTCCGCATGCTCAAAGACGTCGACCGGCCGCAAGGTGGGGGAACTCGCCGGGAGCCGACGGCGGTTCTGTTCGATCGCCCGTTCCTGCGTCCATCGCCCTGCTAGCATCAGGAAGGTGAACAGGCACACGAAGTCCCAGTATTCCAAATTGGGCAGATTCAACGCCCAGCCGACGAAGGCCGCGAGGTAAGCGCTGATGAGGCCCAAGGCGATCGGCAGGTCCATGTGGAGTTTGCCCCGGCGGAGCGAGGCCCAGGCCCGGGTCGCGAAATAGCTGCCTCCGACCAGCATCGAGAGCGTCGCGAAGAAGACCGCGAGCAGACGGAACAGCCCGGCGAACTGCTCGTCCGCCTTCATGCCCAGATAGGCGGGCACGGAGTTGAGCATGGCGTTCATGGCGAACGCCGCGCACAGGCCGAGCCGGGTCGTCAGGCCGTCTTCCTCCCGATGGTCTTCGCCGTCGTCGGGGACGATCAGATAGCCGAAGCCGGCGAGGCGGCCGGCGGCTTGGGCGAGGTCCGCGCCGGCGCGCCATTCGAGACGCAGCGTGCCGCGGTGCGCGTTGACGCGGGCCGCGAGCACGCCGGGGGATTCGCCCAGCAGTTTCTCGATCAGCCAGACGCAGCCCACGCAGGAGAGTCCCCGCAGGGCCACGCGGAGGCTACGCTGACCCGCGGCGTCGCCGGCGGCCTGCGCTTCCCGGAGCCAGTCGAAATCACGGACGCCGAGGATCGTCTCGTTGATCGGGGCGATGGCTTCGGCGCGCAGCTCGTAATATCGGCCGAGGCCGCAACCGACGATCAGCCCGTGGACTTGCTCGCAGCCCGCGCAGCAGAAGCCAGGCGGGGCCAGCCGACTGAGGACGGCGGAGCCGCAGTGCCGGCAGGCCGCGTAATCAGAGGCACACATTGCCGGGAGCGCTGAACCAGACCGTCTTCACGACGAGGGCGAAGGCGGCCGCCGCCGCGAGCCCTCGACGCAGGCGGATGCTCCGTGCTTCGCCGAGCCGGAGGGTGAGGCGATGATAGCCCATCTGGGCAGCCCAGAGGAGCGGGATGGTGCCGAGGGCGAAGCCGAAGCCGATTTCCGCACCGCGCAGGGCGTGGCCGCTCAGGAGCGCGAGCCCGAAGAGGGCGTGGAGCGGTCCGCACGGCAGCAGCGGGCTGAGCGCTCCCAGCCAAGCCCCGGCGAACGCGGGACCGCGCCCTTGGGTCCGCTCCATCCAACGAGCGTGTCGGCGGCGGAGGAAAGCCGGTGCGGGAAAGCCCCGGTCGAGTCCGAGCGCCAACGCGACAAGGAAGACCACCATCGCCCACGGGAGGTAATCCATGAGCGGCAAGGCCATCCAGCGTCCGAACTTGGCGCCCAGCAGTCCGGCGAGCCCGCCGAGCGAAGCATAAGCAAGCGTCCGGGTGAGGTGATAGGCCGTCGTGAAGCCGATCCGTTGGTCGGCCGTCGCCCGCCAAGGCCCCAGGGCGCAGGTCAGCGGAGCGCACATCGCCCCGCAATGGGGCGAGACGGCCAGTCCGGCGAGGAAGGCGCCGGCGCCGGTCTCAACGAGCGGGAGCATGGGAGGGAGGAAGGTCGGCGGGCCCCATCGACTCGGGGGCGTGGCGGAGGGCGACGAGCAGCCAGCAGACCCAGACCGCGACGAAGCCCAGGAAAAGGGCCGCGAGCGGAATCCAAGGGTGGCGGCGAAGGAGGCTCATCGGGCCGGGGTCGAAGGCGCGGGGCCGATGAAATGGGCTTTCTGGAGCACGGAGACCTTGCCGTCCTCGCTGCGGAGGCGGAGCGTGAAATTGAATTCTCCGCGGTAATCCCGGCGGTCGACGAGCAACGTGAGCGGCAGCGTGATTTCCGCCTGCGGCGCGATGACCAAGCCCGCCGACTGATTCAGCACGCTCACCTTCGTCGGCGACGCCTCGGCCTCGACGAAGAAGCGGCGGGGGACGTCGTCCTTGTTCTGGATCTTGGCGCGGAAGACGTTGGCGACGGAGTCGGCGCTGACGGCGTAGAGTTCGGCCTGCGGCGGGCGGCTCAGTTTGAAGCCGGCGGGCTGGACGCGCAGCAACGAGACCGTGGCGACGATCAGGCCGACCGTCAGCAAGGCGGCGTAGAGGATCGTGCGGGGGCGGAGGAAGCGGGTGCGTCCGCCGGCCAGCTCCCGGAGCGACGCGTAACGTACCAGTCCCGTGGGCCGCCTGAGCTTGGTCATCACGTCATCGCAGGCGTCGACGCAGGCGGTGCAGGCGACGCACTCCATCTGGAGGCCTTGGCGGATGTCGATCCCGGTGGGACAGACCTGGACGCAACGACGGCAGTCGACGCAATCCCCCGCGTTGATCCCCGACGCGCCCTTGCCGCGGGGTTCGCCGCGTTTCTCGTCATAGCCCACGATGACGGAGTCGTCGTCGATCAGGGCGGATTGCAGACGACCGTAAGGGCAGACGATCAGGCAGAGTTGCTCGCGGAACCACCAGAAGTTGAAGAAAAGCACCCCGGTGGCCACGGCCATCGCGACGAAAGCCGCCGGATGCGCCTGCGGCGCGGCGGTGATCATCGGATACAGCCCCGGAATCGAGATGAAGTAGGCCAGGAAGATATGCGCGACGGCCCAGCAGAGCACCAGATAAGCCAGCGCGCGGCTCCCGCGACGCAGGAACTTGGCGGGCCGGCTCCAAGGCTCGGCGTCGAGTTTCCGGCGGCTGACGTGGTCGCCTTCGAACCAGCGGTCGACGACGCGGAAGACGTGCTCGAGGTAGACCGTCTGGGGGCAGGTCCATCCGCACCAGATGCGCCCGAGCAGGGCGGTGGTCGCGTAGATGAGGAAGCCCCAGCCGGTGATGACGAAGAACAGCAGCCAGACATCGCCCAGGCCGAGCGTCGCGCCGAGCAGGTGGAAGCGACGGTGTTCGACGTCCAGGAACACCGCGGGGAAACCGCCGACTTCGATCCAAGGCAGCAGCGCGAAGAAGCCGATGAGCAACCAGGCCACGAACCGGCGGGCCCGCCACCATGGGCCTACGACGATGGAGGGTTGCAGGAACGGGCGGGTGCCGTCCTGCGCGATCGTCGTGACGCTTTCGCGGATGGGCGCGCGGCTCATGGCGTCAGCTGGGAGGGTTCCTGCGCACGCCCGATGGCTTTCATCCGGCCTTCTTGCTGGAAGGAGAGCAGGTAGGCCGTGACGGCCGCGATCCGTCCCGTCCCCAGCGCCTTCTGGGCGGCCATGCCGGTCGGTTTGCCTTCGTAGACGATGCCGTCGTTGATGTTGCGGAAGATGTCCATGCCCTTGTTGCCGTGGACCCAGAGATCATCGTTGAGGCGGAAGCCGACGCCCTTGATCCCCGCCAGGGTGGGCCCGTGGCAGCTGAAGCACAGCGAGGCATAGACCGCCTGCCCCTCGGCGACCGTCGTCGGGTTGCGGCTCATCTTCCAGAGCGTGGCTTCGTCGAGGTCCTTCACGGCGGCCAGCTGGCGGGCCTCGAGCGCGGCGAGCTCGGCGTCGAGGGCGACGCGGTCGTCCGACCCGACCCCCGAATGGAACCAGTAAGCCCAGTAACCGAAGGCGAACGCGATCGAGGCGAACAGCGTGCACAGCCACCAGTTGGGGAGGCTCTGGTCGTATTCCTGGATGCCGTCGTAGGCGTGCGGCATGATGACCGGCTGGTCGGCGTCTTTCTTCATGGGCGAGGGTCCCGTTCGTCGTGGAGGGGGAGTTCGGAGAGGCGCTTGACCTCGTCCTCGGGGGTGGTCAGCACCCGGGCCACGAGGATGACCAGGGCGATGCCGAGGAGGAGCAGCCCGGCGGTCTGCAGGTCGCGGAGAAGTTCCTCCCAGACGATGCGGCGGAACATGTCAGCGACGCGCCTCCGCGCCGGGGGTTTCGACGTTGAGCCCGAGGCACCGCAGGTAGGCCAACAACGCGACCATTTCGGAGTCGGCGCCGGCCCGGATGCCTTTCTCGGCGAGGGCCTTCACGATGTCCCTGGACTGCGCGTCGTAGTCGTTCTGGATCGCCGCGGGCGTGCTGGCGTCGGCGCGATAGGGCACGCCGAGGGTGCGCAGCGCCGAGATGCGTCCGAACAGCTGGGAGCGGTCCACCTGCTTCTCCTTCAGCCACGGGTAGGAGGGCATGATCGAGTCGGGTTCCAGTTCGCGCGGGTTCACCAGGTGTCGGTAATGCCAGGCGAGGTCGGGCCGCAGCAGACCTTCGCGGGCCAGGTCCGGACCGGTCCGGCGGGAACCCCACTGGAAGGGGCGGTCGTAGATGGACTCGCCGAGACGCGAGTAGCCTTGGCCCGCGCCATAGCGGAGGATGTCCGGCTTCAGGGTGCGGATCATCTGCGAATGGCAGTTGTAGCAGCCCTCCCGGACGTAGAGGTCTCGGCCGGCCAGCTCCAAGGGGCGGTAGGGACGCTGGACGCGGCCCTCGAGTAGGCGGGCGTCGCCGTCGCCCCGGTAGAGGGCGACGGTCGGGACGATCTGCAGCGCGCCGCCGATGGCCACGGCGATGAGCGTGAGCACCGAGAAGGGGAAGGCATGCTGGAGCAGCTCCTCGTGCCAGCGTTGCCAGGTGTACTGGCGCACCTCGAAGTGGGCCAACGCGGCGAGGGTCAGCGCGATCGTGCCCGTCAGGCCGACCGTCATCCAGGCACCTTGGCCCAGCAGCCAGAGGCAGGCGCTTGCGATGATGCCGAGCGTGAAGAGCACCGGGGCGTTGACGAAGCCCGCGAACTTCGCCGTCGCCGGGGTCGCGACGGGTGCTTCCGTCACCTGCGCCGTGCCGTCGGTGGGCTGGCCGGAGCGGATGGTCCGGAAGAGGTTGTAGACCATCAGCAGGTAGCCGAGGAGGTAGAGCCCGCCGCCGAGGGCGCGGAGGTGATACATCGGCAGGATGTTCTTCAGCGTCTCGATGAAGGTGTTCGCCGGGGCGGAGCCGTCGGCGGTGAGTTCGTTGAGCGACAGGCCCTGGCCGATGCCGGCCACCCACATCGAGGCCACGTAGAAGAGGATGCCCACCATCCCCACCCAGAAGTGGAGGTTCGCGAGGCGTTCGCTGTGCAGCCGCGTGCCCCAGAGGCGGGGTACGAGCCAGTAGAACATGCCCGCGGCCATGAAGCCGTTCCAGCCGAGGGTGCCGGCGTGCACGTGGCCGATGATCCAGTCGGTGTAGTGTCCGAGGGCGTTGACGGCCTTAATCGAAAGGAGCGGGCCTTCGAAGGTCGCCATGCCGTAGAACGTCACCGCCGCGGCCATGAACTTCACGACCGGGTCCGTCCGGAGCTTGTCCCAGGCGCCCCGCAGGGTCAGCAGGCCGTTGAGCATGCCGCCCCAGGAGGGCGCCCAGAGCATCAGGGAGAAGATCATGCCCAGCCCCTGGAGCCAGCCCGGCAGCGCCGTGTTGAGCAGGTGGTGCGGTCCTGCCCAGATGTAGAGGAAGATCAGCGACCAGAAGTGGATGATCGACAGGCGGTAGCTGTACACGGGCCGCCCCACGGCCTTGGGGACGAAGTAGTACATGATGCCGAGGATCGGTGTAGTCAGGAAGAAGGCCACGGCGTTATGGCCGTACCACCACTGGACCAGCGCGTCCTGGACGCCGCCGAAGACCGGATAACTGTGCAGCAGGCTCGTCGGCAGCGACAGGTGGTTGACCACGTACAGCAGGGTGACGGTGATGATCGTGCCGATGTAGAACCAGACGGCCACGTACAGGCTGCGCTCCCGCCGCCGGGCGAGGGTCGCGAAGAAGACGACCCCGAAGGCGATCCAGACCAGCGCCAACAGCGCGTCGATAGGCCAGATCAGCTCGGCGTATTCCTTGCTGCGCGAATAGCCGAGCGGCAGCGTGATCGCGGCGAGCAGGATCACGAGTTGCCAGCCCCAGAAGTGGGCCTGCGCCAAGGACGGGTACGCCAGCCGGGCCTTGAGCAGCCGCTGCGTCGAGTAGTAGACGCCGGCGAACACCATGTTGCCCACGAACGCGAAGATCGCCGCGTTGGTGTGGAGGGGCCGCAGCCGGCCGAAGGTCGTGTAGGGTAGGCCGAGGTTCAGGGCCGGGAAGGCCAGCTGCAGGGCGATGACCAGGCCGCAGAGCAGCCCGGCGACGCCCCAGAGCACGGACGCCAAGGTGAAGCGGCGGACGATCTCGTCGTCGTAGCGGAGGGTGTTGGTGGCGTCGTTCATGGCGTCGGCTCGGTAGGGGAGGGGTGGGCGGGGGCCTCTTCGTCCAGCGGGCGAAGGGATTCGCGCTCGAGCCCATCCTCGCCGCGGTTGCGCTGGTCCCAGAGGAAGGCGAGCGATGCGCCGAGGGCCAGGAGCACGGAGAAGAAGACGGTGAGGGCGAGGGCTTCCACGAAGAGGCGGTGACGCCATGAGATTACCATCCGGCCAGACGCATTCAAAGCCGAACCCTCCGGCCCGCGCGCGACTGACCTTCCACGGGCGCCGCGGCGGCGCGCGTCGCGGCCGCTGCGGGGAAACGCTTAAGGTAGGCATTAGCCGACGCAATCGCCGCGCGGAGCCTTCGCCGCAAGGCGGCGACCTATCTTGCTAAGTTGACCGAAAAATGCGGCACGGGGCGATTGCGGGGCTCGCTTCTCGGCGGAATTAGCCCGGCTTAAACCTCGCGGCCGTCGTCCTCGACCACCTGGGTCCGGGTCCAGAGGTCATGCCAGGCGCGGCGATCCTTGCGGAAGAGCGGGACGTGCGCGTTGACGATGCCGAGCAGGGTGAACAGCGGGTTCGGTAGGCAGAGGAAGGCGGCTTTCCAGGCCGAGCGCAGCAGGGCCGGCAGGAAGCCCGGGGCTTCGCCCGTGGTGACGTCGAGGGAGCGCAGGTGGAAGATCCGCTTGCCGAGGGTGCGGCCGCGTCCGAACCATTCCTGCGCCGTCAAGGCCGCGGCGACGACGCAGAACGAGACGGTGCCGAGGAAGCCGAGCCAGGTCGCGTATGCCTCGAGGGTGGGCGCGGGCGGATGCAGGGCGAGGTTCCAGAGCGCCTCCGTGGAGCCGGTGCGCTGCGACTGCAGGGAGAGCGCCTGCAGCTGGTCGTAGAAGGCGGCGACCCGGTCGCGGGCCGCCAGTTCGTCCGGTCCGGCGAGGCGTTGGGCCAGCCACCAGCTCAGGCCGAGCAAGGGCAGGGCATCGGCGAGGGCGGCCAGGCTGCGGCGCCAGAGTCCCGCCGGCACGGGCGGGAGCGGGGGTGGCGAGGCTTCAGCCACGCTGGCGGACGCAGGCGTCGAGGGTGTTCTTCATCAGCATGGCCACCGTCATCGGGCCCACCCCGCCGGGGACCGGCGTGATGGCCTCGCAGGTCGGCGCCACCGCGTCGAAATCGACGTCGCCCACGATGCGGTAGCCGGTCTTCTTGGAGGCATCCGGCACGCGGTTGATGCCCACGTCGATGACCACGGCGCCGGGCTTGACCATGTCGGCCGTGATGAAGCGGGGTTTGCCGATCGCGGCGACCACGATGTCGGCCTGACGGACGATGGCCGCCAGGTCCTTGGTGCGCGAGTGCGCGACGGTCACGGTGCAGTCGCAGCCCTTGGCGAGGAGCAGGGCGGCCGCGGGCTTGCCGACGATGAGGGAGCGGCCGACGACCACGGCGTGCTTGCCGGCGGTCTCGACGCCGGAGCGGCGGAGCAGTTCGATCACGCCGGCGGGCGTGCAGGCCGCGAAGGCGCCGGGTAGTTCCTGCACGAGGCGGCCGATGCTCTGGGTGCCGAAGCCGTCGACGTCCTTGTCGGGCGACACGCGGTTGAAGACCTCGGTCTCGGGCAGGTGCTTCGGGAGCGGGGCCTGGATCAGGATGCCGTGGACGGAGGCGTCCGCGTTGAGCGCGTCGAGGTGGCGGAAGAGTTCCTCCTTGGTGACGGTCTCGGGGAAGAGCTGGAGGCTGGCCTTCATGCCGACCTCGGCCGCGGTCTTCTGCTTCTTGGTGACGTAGGAGACCGAGGCGGGGTCGTCGCCGACGCGGACGAAGGCGACGTGGGGGACGACCGGGGCGAGCTGGGCGACGCGGGCCTTGACTTCGGCAAGGACCTGCTGGGCGATGGCGTTACCGTCGATGAGGCGCATGGACCTAGTAGGACGAACCCGGCCCCGAGGGCGAGAAAAAGTCCGTCCGCCGGTCGCCGCGTGATTGTCTCGCCCTGCGGGCGGAAAGCCCCCAAGGGTAGGGCGTGCCCGACGAAGGACCCATGCGCATCCACAAGTTCCTCGCCCAGGCGGGGGTCTGCTCCCGTCGGGAGGCGGAGCGCCTGGTCGCGGGCGGGGAGGTGTTCATCAACGGCAAGGTCGCCGGCACCGGCCAGCCGGTCGACCCCGCCGTCGATGTCGTCACTTGCCGCGGCCAGCACATCAAGCCCCTGGCGCGGACCGTGGTGCTCATGATGAACAAGCCCCGCGGCTTCCTCTGCACCAACGACGATTCCCATGGGGGCCAGACGGTCTTCGACATGGTTCCGCCGGAATACCGTCCGCTGCGCCTCTTCTGCGTGGGTCGCCTCGACAAGGATTCGGAAGGGCTGCTCCTGCTCACGAACGATGGCGCGCTCGCGAACAAGGTGATGCACCCGTCCGGCGGCATCATCAAGCGCTACGAGATCACCTTGAACCGCGACTACGACCCGACGCTGACGCCCCGGCTGCTCAAGGGCGCGGTGGAGGAGGGCGAGATGCTGCGCTTCAAGAAGGTCATCCGCCATCCGGAGGACCCGACCCGCCTGGAGATCCACCTCGACCAAGGCCGCAAGCGGGAGATCCGCCGCCTGCTCGAGATCTTCGGTTTCCACGTGAAGGTGCTGCGCCGCTTCCAGATCGGCGGGCTGGTCCTGCGGAAGATGCCCTTGGGCGATTGCCGCCCCCTCAGCCGCAAGGAAATCGACGAGATTTTCGGGGCTTAAGGCGGGTAGGGCGGTCTCATCCCGCTTGCCAGCGTTGGGAAATACCCTCGAATAGGGGCTTCCCCATGCGTCGCTTCCTGCCCCTGCTCGCCGTCCTGCCGCTCTTCCTCGGGGCCGCCCCGAACTCCCAGATGAAGCTCGTCTGGTCGGATGAGTTCAACACCCCCGAACTCGACGCGACCAAGTGGAACGTCCACAACTCCGTCACGATCAAGGACGGCAAGGCCAACCTCAACCTGACGCCGGGGAAGGAAGCCGGCATCTGGGGCAGCAGCACCCTGAATTCTGCGCGCAAGTTCAGCCAAGTCGGCGGGTACTTCGAGGCTTCCGTCCGGATGCTGCAGACCAAGGGCCGCACCGGCCGCTTCGAGGTGCGCAACACGAGCCTCGATGAGCCGCCGTCCGCCCGCCTCTTCTTCGACGGCTGGGGCGAGGACCGCATCATTCCGGCCGCGCAGGTCGCCGACAATACCGGGCTGCGGATGCTCAAACCGATCAAGCACGGCATCGAGTTCGACGCCGGCGCCTCCTACAAGAAGTTCCACACCTACGGCGTGCTCTGGACCCCCAAGTACTTCGAGTGGTACGTCGACGGCAAGAAGGTCCATCGGCTCGAGCAGAAGGTGACCCCGACCACCCCGATGTACGTCGAGTTCTGCCACCACACCGCCGAAGGCGGCAAGGTGAAGGATTTCATGGACCCGACCAACGGCCCCGAGCCTCTGCAGGTCGACTGGGTCAAGGTCTGGAAGTGATCCCGCCATGCATCGTCTCCTCTGCGTTCTCCTTCCGCTCGCGGTCGTCGCGGCCGACCCCACCGCCAAGCTCAAGATTGCGTTCTCCGACGAGTTCGACGGCGCCGCCTTGGACGCCGCCAAGTGGACCTACGAGGGCGGCACCCAGGCCGCCTCGCTGAAGGGCGGCAAGCTCGTGCTGACCCTCATCGACCGGCCCGACGGCTGGCAGGGTACCGCGATCAGCACGCGGGGTAAGTTCGCCCAGACCTTCGGCTACTTCGAGGCGTCGATCCGTTTCAACGCCCAGCGCGGACATCATGGCGCCTTCCTGGTGCGCAACAAGCTGACCACCGAGCCGCCGGTCGCCTCGTTGCTTTTCGAGTGCTTCGGCGAGGACCGGGTGTTGCCGTGGGCCCGGATCGCCGACAACAAGGGGCTCCGCGATCTCAAGCCCGTCAAGACCGACCTGGTGCTCCGGCCCGGCCAGAGCTCCAAGGGCTTCAACACCTACGGCTTCGCCTGGACCGAGAAGGCCTATGGATGGTACTTCAACGGCAAGCTGGTCCATAAGCTCGACAAGCCCGAGGTCCAGGAGCCCATGCATGTCTATCTGGGCAACTGGGTCGGCGATTCCGAGCGCAAGCTCCTCGTGCCGGGCAAGCTGCCCGATGACGTCGAGGTGGATTGGGTGAAGGTCTGGAAGTAGCCGCCCGGCCAAAAGAGGGTTGCCAACGCCGTGGGGTGCTCATCCTGCGGTCATTCCTCCCGCCGTGGCCTACGATAAGAACAACCCTTTCCCCGCCCGTCTGGTCGACCGCCGTCGCCTGAGCTCGGCCGCCAGCCAGAAGGACACCCAGCATTTCTCGGTATCCCTCGCCGGCAGTGGCCTGACCTACAAGTGCGGCGATTCCCTCGGGGTCTTCCCGACGAACAACCCCGCGGCCGTCGCGGCCCTGCTGCGGGCCGCCGGCTTCACGGGCGAGGAGGCCGTCACCATCCCCAAGGATCCCGCGCCGATAGCGCTCCGCGAGGCGTGGGCGAAGCGCGTGGCGCTGAACGGACCGACCTACAAGTTCGTGCAACTCCTCCATGACCGCGCGACCGCGTCGGAGCAGAAGGACGCCTTGGCCGCCCGCCTCGCCGAGGCCGACCCGGAGAAGAAGAAGGCCTGGCTCGAGCAGCGCGAGTTCATCGACCTCTTCGAGGAGTTCCCGTCCGCCCGTCCCTCCGCCCAGGAGGTCGTCGAACTCCAGCGCAAGCTGATGCCCCGACTCTACTCGATCTCCTCGGCGCCGTCGCGTTACCCCGACGAGATCCACCTGACCGTCGCGGTCGTCCGCTACGAGACCAATGGTCGCGCGCGCGAGGGCGTCTGCTCGAGCTACCTCGCCGACCGCGCCCGGATGGAGCAGCCCGACCTCCCGATCTTCGTGGCCGAGTCCCACTTCGGCCTGCCGGCCGACGACAACGTCCCCGTCATCATGGTCGGGCCCGGCACCGGCGTCGCCCCGTTCCGTAGCTTCGTGATGGATCGCGCCACCCGCGGCGCCAAGGGCCCGAACTGGCTCTTCTTCGGCGACCAGCGCAAGGAGCACGATTTCCTCTACGCCGACGAGTGGGCGGACTACCTCGCTTCGGGCGCGCTGACGCGCCTCGACACCGCCTTCTCGCGCGACCAGGCCGCCAAGGTCTACGTGCAGGACCGCATGCGCGAGAACGCCGCCGAACTCTGGCAGTGGCTCCAGCAGGGCGCCTATTTCTACGTGTGCGGCGACGCCAAGCGCATGGCCAAGGACGTCGACGCCGCGCTGCACGCCCTCGTGGCCGAGCAGGGCGGGATGACGCCCGAGGCCGCCGTCGAGTGGGTGAAGCAACTGAAGAAGGACGGCCGCTACCAGCGCGACGTGTACTGAGTTCCGGCGGGTGGGGCAGGGGTCCCGGCGGGGTATTAGCCACTTGCCAGAACCCCCTTTTCCTTGCACATAAGCCCCCGATGCATCTCACGCACTCTCCTCGCGTCGCCCTCGTCACCGGTGCCGGCCGCGGCATCGGCAAGGCCATCGCGGAACGCCTCGCCGCCCACGGTCACACGGTGCTCTGCGTCTCCAAGTCCGACACCTGCGTCGCGGTCGCGAACGACATCCTCGCCAAGGGGCAGAAGGCCAAGGCCTATCAGGTCGACGTCTCCGACGCCGCCGCGGTCGCCAAGGCCTGCGAGCAGATCGTCGCCGAGTTCGGCGCCGTCGAGATCCTCGTCAACAATGCCGGCATCACCCGCGACAAGCTGGTCATGGCCATGTCCGAGCAGGATTGGAACGACGTCCTCTCCACCAACCTCTCCTCCGCCTTCTACTGGACCAAGGGGCTCGTCCGTCCGATGACCAAGAAGCGCTGGGGGCGCATCATCAGCATCTCCTCCGTCACCGGGGTCCAGGGTAACGCCGGCCAGGCCAATTACGCCGCCGCCAAGGCCGGCCTCCATGGCCTCACGATGACCCTCGCCCGCGAGCTGGCCGGTCGGAGCATCACCGCCAACGCGGTCGCCCCGGGCTTCATCACCACCGACATGACCGGGGAGCTTTCGGAGGAGATCAAACAGAAGATTCTCGGGGTCATCCCCCTGGGCCGTTTTGGCTCGGTCAACGACATCGCCGCCATGGTGGATTTCCTCGCTTCCGAGGAAGGCGGCTACATCACCGGGCAGGTCTTTTCGGTTGACGGTGGCATGGCTATCTGACACCCAGAAACCAACAAAAACCCTTTCTTATGCCCGAAAACATCGAACAGCGCGTCAAGGACATCATCGTCAAGCAGCTTGGGGTTAACCTCGAGCAGCTCACCCCCACGGCCGGTTTCCAGACCGACCTCAAGGCCGACTCCCTTGACCTGGTGGAAATGATCATGGCTTTCGAGGACGAATTCGGCATCGCCTCCATCCCGGAAGACAAGGCCGCCTCGATGAAGACCGTCGGCGACGCCGTCGAGTACATCAAGGCCAACGCCACCAAGTAATCTTCCCGGGCCCCCCGGGCCCGACCCGTGAGCTCCGCCCACAATCCCCGTCGCGTCGTCGTCACCGGCATCGGTTGCCTGTCGGCGCTTGGCCATGATACCGAGGCTTTCTGGGACGGCCTGACCAAGGGGCGTTCCGGCATCGGCCGCATCACCCGGTTCGACCCGACGGATTTCCCGTCCAAGGTCGGCGCCGAAGTGCGCGACTTCGACCCGGGCAAGTTCATGGACCCCAAGGAGGCCAAGCGCAACGACCGCTACACGCAGTACGCCGTCGCCGCCTCCCGCCTGGCCGTCAACGACGCCAAGCTGGACGTCACCAAGGTCGATTCCGAGCGCTTCGGCGTGATCATCGGTTCCGGCATCGGCGGCATGGAGACCATCGAGAATCAGGCCCGCGTCCTCATCGAGCGCGGCCCTTCGCGCGTCTCGCCCTTCACCATCCCGTCGCTGATCGCCAACATCGCCTCCGGCGTCGTGGCCATCGAGTTCCAGGCCAAGTCCGTCAACTTCGGCGTCGTCTCCGCCTGCGCGTCCGGCTCCCACGCCCTCGGCGAGGCGCTGCGTCACATACGCGACGGCCATGCCGACATCATGCTCTCCGGTGGTTCCGAGGCCGCGATCACGCGTCTCGGCTACGCCGGCTTCTGCAACATGAAGGCGATGTCGACCGACTTCAACGACACGCCCGAGAAGGCCTCGCGTCCGTTCGATAAGCTACGCGACGGCTTCGTCATGGGCGAAGGCGCCGGCGTCCTCGTCATCGAGACCCTCGAGCATGCCCAGGCCCGCGGGGCCCGCATCTATTGCGAGCTAGTCGGTTATGGCGCCACCTGCGACGCCTACCACATCACCGGCCAGGACCAGGAAGGGAAGGGCCTCGCGCTCTGCCTCAACCGCGCCCTCGCCGAGGCCGGCGTGGACAAGTCCGAGGTTGGCTACATCAACGCCCACGGTACTTCGACCCCGATCAACGACCGTTGCGAGACGCTCGCGATCAAGCGTACCTTCGGTGAGGCCGCCCGCCAGATCTCCATCTCCTCGACCAAGTCGATGACCGGTCACCTTCTCGGCGCCGCCGGCGGCGTGGAAGCGGCCGTCTGCTGCCTCGCGATCCACCACGGCGTCATCCCGCCGACGATCAATTACGAGAACCCGGACCCCGATTGCGACTTGGACTACACCCCGAACGTGGCCAAGAAGCGCACGGTCAACGTGGCGATCTCGAACAACCTCGGTTTCGGCGGTCACAACGCCTCCCTGGTCTTCAAGCGCCTCTGAGGTCCGCCCGGGGCGGCGGCTTGGAACTCAGGCGGGTTTCAGGGGTTAACTAGGCATCCCCGAACCATGCGTAAGTTCACCCTTGCCTGCCTTGTCCACGTGTCCGTCTGGGCCTGGGCCCAGGATGCGGCCCCGGCGCCCGCCCCCGCGGTGCCTCCTGCGCAGATCAAGCTTAAGGCGACGGTCGCGGCTCCGCCCGGTCCGGACGGCAAGCCCGGCGATGTGCTGGCCGTACCGCAGGTGGTCGTGACCTCCGGGGCCGAGGGGAAGGTGTCCGTCTCCGGGCCGCCCAAGCCCGCCGTGCCCGGCCAGCCGTCGGTTCCGCCGGCGCAGTTGGAGTTGTCCTTCACCCCCACCTTGCTCCCGACCGGCGAGGTCAGCATCAACCTGCACGCGTCCTTGCCCACCTCCGCCCAGGACAAGGCCGCCTTCGCCCAGGCCCAGCTGCAGGCCATGTCCGAGAAGGAGCGCGAGCGTCGCTCCCGTTCCGGACGGGAGCGCAGCGCCGGCGGCAACGGCGTGCCGGTATTCCATTCCGTGCTCCCCTCCGAAGGCTTGTTCTCGCTCGCCGATGATGCCGGTCATCGTCGCTGGATGAAGGTCGGACAGACGTTCGCCGGCTGGACCCTCGAGGCCTATGACGCGAAGCATCAGGTGCTCACCATCGCGAAGGAGAAATCCCTGCGCGAACTGACGCTCTACAAGTCCGTCGTGGAGGCCGGGGCCAATGATGTCGTCAGCACCGTCACCGTCCAGCCCGGCCAGAATTTCGTCATCGGCAGCGCCAACGGCACCACCATCACGCTGTCCGTGGAGGTCACCAAACTGCCGGTGGTGACGGCCAAGTAAGACCGGGCCTTCGGCTTGCCCTGGGTCAGGAAGCGCTCATCCTTGGCGTCATGCTTCTCCGCGCTTTCGGACGGCTCCTCGCTCTGGTTTGCGTCACGTGGGTCGGCGCCCAGGAGGCCCCGGTCCCGACCCATCTCAAGGTCAAGGCGACCTTCACGCGGACCGACAAGGACGGCAAGCCGGAGGTGGTCGCCCAACCCTCCGTCATCACGGTCGACGGCAAGCGGGCCACCATCACCGTCGGCAATGCCGAAGAGGGGGTGCTCCTGTCGGTCATGCCCAAGGTGAACGCCGACGGCACCCTGACCTTGGACGTCGTCACCGAGACGCGGGAGCCTCCCGCGGCCCCGCCCTCGCCGTCCGCCACCGCGGCGCGTCCCGCCGCCCCCGCCAAGGCCAAGGGAGGCATCCCCCTCTTCCATGGCGTCCTGCCCGCCGATAAGCTTTTCTCGATCGAGGACGCCACCGGTGCCCGTAAGTGGCTGCCCTTGGGTCGTAAGGTCGATGGTTGGACGCTCCGCGCCTACGACGAGAAACGCCAGGCGCTCACCCTCACCCGTCTGGGCGAGTCGCGCGAACTTGTCCTGCACCAGGCGGTGATCGAAGACGCGCCCGTCGCCGGGCCCTCCGTCCGGCGTAATGAGTCGCGCCTCATCTTGCCCAAGGGCCAGAGCGCCAAATTGGGTGGGGGCCAGGGGCAGGAGGTCACGCTCGAGGCGGAGATCCTGGATTTCTCCAAGTAACCCGGCGCCAAGCGGCTTGGCTTCAGTCCACGTCGAGGTGCCCGACCTTGACGAGGATGGTCGCGCCTTCCGGCCCGGTGAAGGGACGGTGGTTGCTGAGGTGGGGGCTGCGGATCCACGTGCCGGCGGGGTAGCTGCCGTGCTCATCGCGGAAGACGCCCTCAAGCACCAGGATCTCCTCGCCGCCCACGTGGGTGTGCGGGTTGAAGCGCGTCTCCGGGGCCCAGCGGACCAGCGCGGTATGGCGGGTCGGCTCCTGATGCAGCGAGGCGACCTTGAGCCCCGGCACCATGCCTTGACGCCATTCTAGCTTAGACCCGGCCACCGCATAGGAGTCGGTCGTGGGGTCGGCCGGGTTGCGCTCGTTGAGGTAGAGCACGCCGCCGTTTTCGGACCGCAGGGTCGCCGACAAGCCCGGGGTCAGCCGCGCGTAGGACGATGGCCCAAGTTCCAAGCCATCCAGCGAAACGGTTCCGCGGACGACGAGCACTTCGAGGAGGCGAACGCCGTCGTGGGTCCATGACTCGCCGGCGCGGAGGGCGAGGAGGCGGATCCGGCTTTGCTCCTTCACCGCACGTGTTTCCAGGAGGCATTCTCTGGCGCCCTCCGCGAGGAGCGCGGTCGCGTCGATGACGAACCGTTGCGAGTGGTCGGCGCGCAGGTTCATGGGCAGGGGTGTGGTCGGGTGTGGTCGGCGAGCGCTTGCCGCCACTCGGCGACCTCGCCGGCGACGCCGTAGCGGCCGAGGCCGGCGCTGATATCCGTCTCGGTCGGTTCGACGACGGCATGCCGCGGGTCGCCCGGCAAGTCCGGGCGGGCCTGCCGCACGATGGCCCAGGCGGCCCACGCCCGCCACTGCTTGACCTCCGCGCGGTCTCCCCGCACCCGATCGGCCAAGTGCTGGTAATGCACGCGGGCGTTGCCCGTGAAGCCCTCGGTGGGTTGGGCGACCATCCAGCCGATGGCGCGGTAGGGCGGAGGGTAGGCGCGGACGGCTTCATCCGCCGGGTCGACGTCGCAATAAAGGGCCCGATCCACGGCCAACAGGGCGCGGGCCGGTAGCCCATCGAGCCAGAGTTGCTGCCCGTACTCCAGGCAGGTCAGGTAGAGCTCCGGGCCCTGGTCGTCCCGCCACGCCGCCAGGTCGCGCCAGGACAGCGTCCGGCCGCACGAAGGCAGGTATGGGCAGGGAACCGGGGCCAAAGGGCGCTTAGGGTTTGGCGTACGGGTTGGTCCGCTTCTCCGCGCCCACGCTCGTCTGGCCGCCATGCCCCGGCAGCAGGATGACGTCGTCCGGTAGCGAGTAGATGCGCGTGCGGATGGACTGGAGCAGCTGGTTCCAGTCGCCGTTCGGGAGGTCGGTGCGGCCGACCGAGCCCTTGAAGATCGCATCCCCCGGGAAGGCGACCTTCTGGTCGGCGACGTAGAAGAGGATGCTGCCGGGGCAATGGCCCGGCACGTGGCGGATCTCGAAGCGGTAGCCGCAGGCCTCGACGACGTCGCCTTCGTCCACCCAGCGGTCGACCTTCACCGAGCGGAAGTCGTCGTCGGAGAGCGAGGGGATCATCGATTGGTAGCGGGTCCGGTAGGCCTCGATGTTCTCGATGAGTTGCTGGTCGGCCCGGTGGGCGACGACCTGCGCGCCGGCGTCGGCGAAGTGGTGCCCGTCGCACATGTGGTCCCAGTGGCCGTGGGTGATCAGCAGGTGCGTGAGCTTGAGGCCCCGGCGCTTGATCTCGGCGAGCAGGAGCGGGCCGGCATCCTTCGGCGCATCGACGACGCAGCAGTCCTGGCCGTCGGCGGCGACGATGAGGTACGCGTTGGTTTCGAAGGGCCCCAGCGGGGCGGCGGCGATGTGCATGGGAATCAGGCGCCGAAGGCGCGGCGGAAGGCGGCTTCGACCGCTTCCGGCGGGCGGATCGCCTTGAAGTCGCGGTTCACGAAGGCGTGGACGGTGAACCCTTCGACCAGCAGTTCGCCGTCGCGTTCGACGCGGTAGGTGAGTTTCAGCCGGGCCTTGGGCTTCTCCGCGAGCGTCACGGTGATGCGGACGCGGTCGTCGAAGCGGGCGGGGCGGTGGTAGGTCAGGCCGGTCTCGAGCACCGGCAGCAGGTAGCCATCCTGCTCGAGTTTCCGGTAGGGCGTCCCGAGCTGGTCGAGCAGGGCGACGCGCGCCATCTCGAACCAAGGCAGGTAGTTCCCGTGGTAGGTCACGCCCATGGCATCGGTTTCGGCGAAGCGGACGCGGGTCTCGACGGTGGCCTGCAGCATGGGGATGTTCTGGCGGCAAGGACCTCGTTTTCCAACGTCAATCGGCGGCCGCGGAGGCTTGTCCTTGCCCCCCGCCGTTTCCTCCGCTGGACTGCCCGCATGGGACAGCGCGAACGGTTCATCCTTTTCCTGGTCGGGGCCGCCCTCGGGGTGGCCCTCCTCATGGCCTTCAATTCCCGCGGCAACCCGCAGCGCGACGAACGGAAGCGCGTGGCCGACGCGCTGAGCCTGCCGGGCATGTATTACGACTACGCGGTCCAGGGGAAGTCCTTCTTCGGGCATTACGTCCTCGGGGAGCGCCGCACCAAGCTCCCCAACGGCGGCGTGCGGCGCGAACTGGTCACCGGCGGCCGCAATCGCTTCGACGCCGAAGGCCGGGCGCTGCCGCAGTATGCCATCCTGATCGTCGAGGAGTACGCCCCCGGCGTGGAGCCGACCGAGACCGCCGCAGTCGCCACCGTCGACTTCCTCTATGCCGACCGCGGGGATGTCCGACTCAAGCCCGGCCGGACCCTCCCGCCCGCCGCCCTGCCGGCCGCCGTGAAGTCGCAGGTGGAGCCCTCCGGCGGACTGAGCGTCTCCGTCGACCCGCTCGGCCTCAAGGGTGAAGCCGCGTTCGCGTTGGCCGACCTCCTCGCCGCGCTGCCCAAGACCACGGATGCCGTGGAGTCGGCGGCGCTGCGGCGCATCGATTGGCGGCGCGAAGTCGAACAGATCAAGGCCAACTCCACCCGATGACCACCCGGCTCCAGCGCGAAGGCGGACTCACCGTGGCCTGGAGCCTCGGGGTCAACATCGTGCTGGCCGCGGCCAAGCTGTCCGTCGGCTTCCTCGCCTCTTCGCAGGCCCTGCTCGCCGATGGCATCCATTCCTTGGTCGATATCGCGAGCGACATCGCCGCGATCATCGGGCTCCGTTTCGCGCACCTGCCCAAGGATGCGGACCACCCTTACGGCCATCACCGCGTGTCCACGCTCGCGACGATGTTCATCTCCTCCCTGGTCATCGCGTTCTGCGTCGGCCTGGCCTGGACGTCGGTGCGTTCCTTGATGGAGGGCGGCGAACTCGCCCAGCCCGGCATCGCGGCCGCCTGGGTCGCGGGCTTCGCGCTGATCCTCAAGGAGGGTTTCTACCAGTATGCGCGTCGCCAGGCGGAGCGCCTCGGTTCCCGCCTGCTGCTGGCCAACGCCGCCGACCACCGGGCCGACGCCATCGCCTCCTTGCTCGCCTTGATCGCCGTGGTGGTCGCCCACCTCCATCCGGAGTGGCGGGCCCTCGACAAGGTCGTCGGTCTCGTGCTGGCCGGCTGGCTCGGGGCCGAGGGCCTGAAGCTCTTCAAGGTCTCGTGCGAGGACCTGATCGACACCGCCCCGGCCGAGCACGTGCTCCACGACCTCAGCGAGCACATCCTGGCCGTGCCCGGCGCCAAGGGTTTCCATGCCTTCCGCGCCCGCCGTCTGGGCGACCGTTTCGAGGTGGATTTCCACCTGCAGGTCCCCGAGACCGCCACCGTGGCCGAAGGCCATGCCATCGCCGGGCAGGTGAAGGCCGACATCCTCCGGCTGCACCCCGAGGTGATCTCGGTGCTGGTGCACGTGGAGCCGGACGAGCCCCAGCACCGCAAGCAGGACGGCCACCATGGCCGCTCCGGCGAAGAGGCCTGAACGAGGCTTGGATTGGGCGGGTTCCCCGCTTATCAAGGGGCATGGACCTTTTCCGCGCCCCCCGGAGTTTCGTCTGCGCCTTGCTCGCCGTCGGCGCGTCCGTGCTCGCCGCGGCGGAACGCCCCAACGTCGTCTTCATCTTCGCCGACGACCAGCGCGCCGATACCATCGCGGCGCTCGGCAATCCGGCGATCAAGACCCCGAACCTCGATCGGCTGGTGGCGCGAGGGGTGGCCTTCGAGCGGGCCTACATGATGGGCGGCAACAACGGCGCGACCTGCGTGCCCTCGCGGGCGATGCTGCTGTCCGCGCGCCCGTTGCCGCGGATCGACGAGAAACTGTCCCGTGACGAGACCTGGCCGCACGCCTTCGGGACGGCCGGTTACGCGACCTTCATGGCGGGCAAGTGGCACAACGGCCCGGGCTCGGTCGGGAAGTCCTTCCAGCAGGCCCGCTCGCTCTTCGTCGGCGGCATGACCAACCCGCTCAAGGCGAAGATCAACGACCTGTTGCCCAGCGGCAAACTCAGCCCGGACCGCTCCTGCCCGAAGCACCTGTGCGAGGAGGCCACGGATGAGGTGCTGGCCTTCCTGCGCGACCGGGATCCGGCCCGGCCGTTCTTCGCCTACCTCGCCTTCGACGGTCCCCATGACCCGCACATCGTGCCCGACGACTTCCCGGTGAAATACGACCCGGCCGCGATCCCGCTGCCGCCGAACTTCCTGCCGCAGCACCCGTTCAACAACGGCGAGATGGTCATCCGCGACGAGCAGTTGCTGCCTTGGCCGCGGCGCCCAGAGGCCATCCGGGCGATGTTGGCCGATTATTACCGTTACATCAGCTACCTCGACGCGCAGGTCGGCCGGGTGCTGGATGCCTTGGACGCCTCGCCGGCGGGCCGGAACACCTACGTGGTCTTCGCGGCGGACTCCGGCGTGGCCCGGGGCTCCCACGGTCTGATCGGCAAACAGAACCTCTACGAGCCTAGCCTGCGCGTGCCGCTCATTATCGCGGGCCCGGGCGTGCCCGCGGGCCGGCGCACGCCGGCGTTGTGCTACACGTTCGATGTGCTGCCGACCTTGGGCAAGCTGTGCGGGGTGGGGGCGCCGTCGACCAGCGAGGGCCGGGAGTTCACCGCGGCGCTGGCGGATCCGGCCCAGCCGGCGCGGACGGCATTGGTCTTCGGCTACAAGCGCATCCAGAAGGCGTTCTCCGACGGGCGTTGGAAGCTGATCCGCTACCCTCAGGTGGACCGCACGCAGCTCTTCGACCTGCAGGCCGACCCCTTCGAGACCAAGGACCTGTCGGCCGAGCCGGACCAAGCCGCCCGGGTGAAGGAGCTGCTCGCGCGCTTGGAGGCGGGCCTGCGCGCCAGCGGGGATCAGGATCCCTTGACGGTCGCGACGCCGCAACCTTCCTCCTGGAGCCCCCCGAAGAAGCTCCCGCAGCCGGGGGACAAGGGCTTCTGAGCCGGCTTAGCCCGGCAGCAGGTAGGTCTTGCGGCCGTACTTGGCCGTCAGCCACTGCTTGAGCTCCTGGAAGTCCGCGGGCGGCTCGACGGTGATCGTCAGCGGCTTGCCGGTGTGCGGGTGCGTCAGGGTCAGGCGATGCGCGTGCAGCATGACGCGCGGCATCGGCCAGCCCGTGAAGGCCGGGATGTCGAACTTGCCATAGGTGCGGTCGCCCAGGATCGGGTGGCCCAAGTGCGCGAGGTGGACGCGGATCTGGTGCGTGCGACCGGTGTGCGGGAAGGCGCGGACGAGCGCGGCCTGGGGACCGTACTTTTCCTCGACGCGCCATTCGGTGACGGCGTCGCGGCCGTCGTCGCGGACGGCCATGCGGACGCGGACGGTGCGGTGGCGGTCGATCTTGGCGTCGACCAGCCCGGAGAGCAGGCGCGGGGCCTTGTCGACCAGCGCGAGGTATTCCTTCTGCGCGGTCCGCTCGGCGAACTGCGCGACGAGCGCGTGGTAGGCCTTATCGGTCTTCGCGAGCACGATGACGCCGGAGGTCTCGCGGTCGAGGCGGTGGACGACGCCGGGGCGCGGGGCGCCGCCCGCGGGCGCGAGCTTGCCCTTCGTGTAATGCAGCAGGCCATGCACGACGGAGACCTCGTCCGAGCCCTGCACCGGGTGCGTCAGCAGGCCGGCGGGCTTGTTGATGGCGATGAGGTGCGCGTCCTCGAAGAGGACTTCGAGCGGCATCTTGACCGGGCGGGCGGTCGGCTCCTCAGGGGAAGGCAGGGCGACCTTCACGTGGTCGCCGGGGTTGAGCACGGTGCGGCGGTCGGCGACGGCGCCGTTGACCTGCACGAGGCCGAGGTCGAGGGCGCGCTGCACGCGGGAGCGGCTGACGCCGTCGAGCAGGGCGGAGACGACCTTATCGGCGCGTCCCGGCGCGAACTCGGACGGGATGCGCGTGGCCAGCACCTCATCGGGCTTGTGGACCTCGACCGGCGCCTTCGCGGGGCGCGCGGCGTAGGGGACGTGCGGGGCCGGCTTGGCCTTGCGCTTCGTCGCCTTGGCGGTGCGCGCCTGGGGGCGGGAACCGAGACGGGTGGGCTTCACCTTCTTCGGGGCGGCCATCTTAGCGGGCCTTGCCGAGCAGGTAGTCGGGATTCAGTTTCTGGAGGGCCTTGGGGACGAAGAGGCCATCCTTGCGGATGACCTTGCCGTCGAAGCGGATCTCGCCGCCGCCGTACTCGGGGCGCTGGATGCAGACCATGTCCCAGTGGATGGAGGAGGTGTTGCCGTTGTCGGTCGTCTCGTAGCACTTGCCCGGCGTGAAGTGGAAGGAGCCCGCGATCTTCTCGTCGAAGAGGATGTCCTGCATCGGGTTCAGGATGTGCGGGTTGAAGCCGATGGCGAACTCGCCGATGAACCGCGCGCCGCCGTCGGTGTCGAGGATCTCGTTGAGGCGCTTGGTGTTGTTCGCGGTGGCCTCGACGATCTTCCCCTTGCGGAAGACGAGGCGGATGTTCTCGAACGACACGCCCTGGTAGATGGTGGGGCAGTTGTACTGCAGGATGCCGTTGACGGAGTCCTTGATCGGCGCGGTGAAGACTTCGCCGTCGGGGATGTTGTATTCGCCGCCGCAGGGGATGGCGTTCATGCCCTTGATGCTGAACTTCAGGTCGGTGCCCGGGCCGGTGATGTGGACCTCGTCGGTCTTCATCATGGCCTGCTTGAGCGCTTCCATGCCCGGGATCATGCGGGAGTAGTCGAGGGTGCAGACGCGGAAGTAGAAGTCGGCGAAGCCCTCGGTGCTCATCTTGGCCTGCTGGGCCATCGACGGGGTGGGCCAGCGGAGGACGACCCACTTCGTCTTGTTGACGCGGTGGTCGAGGACCGGGCGCATGAGCTCGCCGTTGAGCTTGGCCTGGGCCGCGGGGATGTCGCTGCCTTCGAAGATGTTCTCGGAGCCGCGGATGGCGATGTAGGCCTGCATCTTCTTCATGCGGGCGAGCTCATGGTCGGCGGCCAGCTTGAACTGCTCCTTCGTGCCGCCCTTGGTCATCTCGCGGGAGATGCGGGCGCGCTGCACGTTGACCATCGGGGTGGCGCCGCGTTCGCGGGCGGCCCGGATGAGCGCGATGACGAACTCCTCGGGGATGTCGTAGGCGTCGATGAGGACGTTCTCGCCCTTCTTGAGGCGGGTGGAGAAGCCGCAGAGGACTTCGGCGAGCTGGCCGTAGCGTGGATCCATCCCCCCAACGTGCGGAGCCCGCCCCGCTTTCCAAGCGTGAAAGGAGCGCTTGCGCCCCGACCGCCGCGCCCCACCGTGTCGGCATGGAATCTCCCGCCGCCCGCGCCCTCGCCCTGGCCGAAGCCGCGGCCTTCGATTTCGCGGTCGGCGACGAACCCGCCGCGCTCGCGAAGCTGGCCGAGGCCGTCGCGGCCGACCCGACGTGCTTCGAGGCCTGGCTCGCCAAGGCGGAGGTGCACTTCGCCGCGCGTCAGCTCGACGAGGCGCTCATCGCCGGCGAACGAGCCGCGGAGCTCCGCCCGAAGGACATCCACGTGCACACCTCGCTTTCTCGGATCTGGATGGAGCGCGGGGACAAGACCAAGGCCGAGCACCACGGCGCCCAAGCCCGAATCCTCGGTTGGGGCGACCAGCTCAAGCAGCCTGAGGGGAAGCAGCCTGGGGAGATTGGTTAAGCAGGGGAGGGCTCGAGGGTAGGAGGGCTCGAGGGCAGGAGGGCTCGAGGGTAGGAGGACACGAGGGCGG
>JBIISU010000036.1:0-8011 GCA_044340815.1 Opitutales bacterium
CGCCTTCGCGCCACGACAGCACCGTCCCGGCGAAACGTCCCGTCGCCAAACCCGCCTCGACCTCCGCGGGTCGGAACACCCCGAGGCTGATCCCGCGCTCGGCGAGGTGGTACGGATCGGCGGACATCGGGCGGGGAAAGTGGCGAGGGGGGCGGGACTCGAACCCGCGACCGGCGGCTTAGAAGGCTGCTGCTCTGGATCCAGCTGAGCTACCCCCTCGTGAAAACGACCCTAGTCGGCCGCCGAGGTTGGGCAAGCCGCGAGGAAACTAGCAGATCAGGTCTCTGAAGTCGTGGAAATCGGCCGAAAGCCCGCCGGGCATCCCCTTGTTGATCACCGAGACGGCGTCATGGGAATGCAGGGACTCGAGGTGCGAGCAGGCGATGACGAAGTCGCGCACACGCAGGTCGCCGTCGAACTGCTCGTAGACCAGGCGGGCGGCGTCCTCGACGAACTTCGAGTAGGCTCCGTTGAGCTCGGCGAAGGCCTGCTCGTCCTCGCGCTTGACCATGACCTGCGTCTCGGTCTGGAGACCGGCGAGGCAGAGCTCCTTCATGTCCTCCACGAACAGGCTGCGCCCCGGGGCCACCTCGGCGACGACGCGGGCCTTGGAGCGCTGGGAATGCGGGATGCCGTAGGTCGCGCGCTCCTCGCGGGCGTGTTCGGTGAGCTCCGCGGAGCAGGGACAGGCGGACGAGTAGACGAAGTCGAAATGGACGTAGCGGCGCAGGCGGTCGAGGTCGTCGATGGTGCCCTCGAGCACGGCGCGGTAGTACTGCCAGCCCTCGAGCCCGGAGCGGAGCGACTTCTGGAGCAGGGGGTAGCGGAACTCGACGAGGATCCGGGCGCGGCTGCACTCCAGGTCCTTCTTGTAGCGGACGAGGATCTCCTCGAGCAGCTCATGGGAGAGCACGCGGTCCTTGAACTCGTAGAAGGTCCGCATGATGCGCGACATGTTGATGCCCTTGCGGTCGGCGGCCAGGGAGACCGAGCCCGTGACGATGCACTCGAGGGGGATCGGCTTGCCGTCGCGCGTGGCCACGAGCATGGGCAGGCGGAAGCCGGAGATGCCGACGTGCTGAATCGGGACGTTGGCGCCCTGGATGAGGGAGGCGTCCTTGTTCTGCATGTCCGGGAGGGTGGCCCGGTAAGCGTCATCCGCCCGGAAAGCGCGATCGTAGCGGCGGGAGAGATCCCGGCTGCTGGGCGGCTGTTTGGCTCGGCTCATGGAGGGAGGGAGGTCGGAAGGACCGGTTTGGCAAACCGGTCGGCGAAAAAGTACCCCCTGCGCTGGAGCCACCTGCCGGATTTGAACCGGCGACATTCTCATTACGAATGAGATGCTCTACCAGCTGAGCTAAGGTGGCGGCGCAGAGGAATTTCGAAGATGGGGAGGCCCAGGCGGAAATCAAGCCTAGGCGTCGGCGGAATGCCCTCGCCACCCCCGGAAACCCCACCAAATTGAGGCTGTTCTCCATGCGCGCCGCCCTCATCGCCCGCCAATTCGACGTCCAAGGCCGCCTGGTGACGGTCGAACCTTACGGCTCGGGGAACGTGAACGACACCTACCTGGCGATCTTCCGGACGACCTTCTCGGAGCAGCGCTTCATCGTCCAGCGCATCCGGAAGTCGGTCTTCCCGAATCCGGAGATCATCATGCAGAACATGCGCGTGCTGACGGACCATTGCCACGCGAAGCTCGAGGCGGAAGCCGACCGTTCGGACCGGATCTGGCAGCTCCCGAAGATCATCCAGACGAAGTCCGGCGAGGACTGGGTGACGGATGCGCAGGGCGACCTCTGGCGGGCGATCTCGCAGATCGCCAGCGCCAACGCCTTCGACCGCGTCCAGAACCCCGAGCACGCCTTCGAAGTCGGCGTCGTGCTGGGCCACTTCCACCGCATGATCAGCGACCTGCCCGCCGAACGGCTCGGCTACGCGCTGCCCGGGTTCCACGTGACGCCGGGCTACCTCGCGAAGATGGACGCCGCGCTCGCCACGCCGGAGGGACAGGAGCGGCTGGAGGCCTCGCACGAGACCAAGCGGGCGCTGCGCTTCGTCGAGGAGCGCCGCGGCCGTTGCCGGGTGCTGCAGGAGGCGTTGGAACGGGGTGACCTCACGCTGCGCACGACCCACGGCGACCCGAAGGTGGGCAACATCATGGTCGACGAGGCCACCGGCCGCGGCACCTGCATCGTCGACCTCGACACGGTCCAGCCGGGGCTGGTGCATTACGACATCGGCGACGCCACCCGCTCGGCCTGCAACCCGGCGGGCGAGGACGCGCCCGAGCTGGCCTCGGTGATCTTCGACCTGGACCTGTTCACGACCATCTACCGGGGCTACCAATCGCATGCGAAGGACTTCCTCAGTGCGGCCGACCACCGGCACCTGTTCGACTGCATCCACCTGATCCCGCTCGAACTGGGTATCCGCTTCCTCGCCGACCACCTGGCGGGCGACGTCTACTTCAAGGTCCGCTACCCGGGGCACAACCTCCGCCGGGCGCTGGTGCAGTTCAAGCTGGCCGAAAGCATCGAGACGCGCGAGACCGCCATCCGGAAGGTCCTGGGCGAACGCTGAGCGCATGCCCGAGGCCTCCCTCACCCTCTGGCTGGCCGGACTCCTGCTCCTGGTCCTGATGATCCGCGGGGGTATCCGCGGCTTCCGGCGGGGGCCCTTGCGGCAACTGGCGGGACCGTTTTCGCTGGTACTCGGCTGCCTGCTGGGGGCGACGTTCGGCCCGGACCTGGGCCATCAGTGCCTGCACGGGACGTCCTTCCCCTGGCTGCTCCGCGGGGCGGTCGGGCTGCTCGGCCTGGCCCTCCTCAGCGGCTTGTTGACCTACGCGATCTGCTGGCGCCTCGGCCGGCTGCCCGAGGGCCAGACCGAGGCGGAAAGCCCGTTGGCCGGCACCCTAGTGGGTTGCTGGACGGGCATACTGTACTTCGTTTTGTTGGTGCTGGGCTTGGCGACGGTTGCCGCCGTGGTCGAATTGGTGGAAGCCCCCGATCAAGCTAAACGGAGCGCCTGGGTGACCACCCGCGACGAGCTGGCGGCGGCCCCCGCGGCCGGCTGGCTCAAGGGCTGGACCCCCCTGCCGGAGCGTCAAAATCGGATCATCCTAGGTGTAAAAAAACTTTTAGCGGACCCTCCGGCCAGAGGTCGGCTGATGGCCATGCCAGAAATCCGGTCGCTGGCGGCCCATCCGAGCGTCTATCAGGCCTGGGAAGATAAGCAGGTTCGTGAGTTGTTGAATAAGAAGGACTTGGGAGGACTGATTGACCATCCGCGGATTCGGACGATCTTGGCCGACGAAGAATTACAGCGCCAAGCGGATCGTTTGGACCTGGCCGGGCTGATCGAGCGAGCCCTCCAGAACCCCCGTAAATAAGCGAAAAAGGGCGTTTTTTAGTGGCGAGCGAGGGGACGGTGTGCA
This sequence comes from Opitutales bacterium, assembly GCA_044340815.1. Taxonomy (GTDB): domain Bacteria; phylum Verrucomicrobiota; class Verrucomicrobiia; order Opitutales; family UBA953; genus UBA953. The sequence goes on from JBIISU010000036.1 coordinate 3,440, forward strand.
TAGTCAATCCTCCCGCCCCTTAAATAGCCCTTATGAAGACTACCCCGCTACTCCTGTCCGTCCTCGCCCTGACCGCCTTCGCCGAGGAGGCCAAGCCCAACAAGACCCTCCCCATCGCCGCCACCCAGGCCGCCGAAGCCGGGAAGCCCGCCGAGGCCCCCAAGACCGTCCAGGTCGAGACCCTGACCTCCGACGGCAAGACCTTCGTCCTGGTCAAGGTGATCGGCGACCCCCAGGCCTTCGCCAACTTCCAGAACGACGTCCAGACCATCTCCCAGGAGCAGCAGCAGGTCGCCCAGGTCAAGCAGCTGGCCGAACTCGCCCTGACCACCCCGGAGCGCGAGGCCCGCATCCGCGAGCTGGAGACCAAGTTCAACCGCCTGAAGACCGACAACGAGACCATGGCCAAGACCTATGGCTTCGACCTCACCCGCCAGTACGTGATCGTGCCGACCAAGGTCGTCGTCCTGACCGCCCTCACCAACGAGGACTACATCAAGGCCAAGGCCACCGCCGGCTTCAAGGAGGAGTCCATCCTCAACGCCGGCGACAAGAAGTTCCTCATCAAGGAGACCGTGACCGGCGCCGCCGAGGTGGAGGCCTTCAAGCTCCAGCTCCAGCGCATCATCGAGGCCAAGCGCGGCCTCCAGCAGCTGATCGACGCCCAGCCCCGCTTCACCAAGGAAGAGGACAAGAAGAAGATCGAGGACGCCATCGCCAAGACCAAGGCCGACGTCGACGCCGCCGGCGCCGAGTTCAAGAAGGCCCACGGCTACGACATCCCGACGGAGTTCAACCTCCAGACCGCCGAAGCCAAGCTCTACACGCTGCTCAGCGACGACGAGAAGAAGAACCTCGATAAGGCCGCCGACCCCAAGAAGGACGGCGAAGCCAAGAAGGACGCCCCGGCCGCCAAGTAATTTCCCCCCCCCCCCCCCCACCACCCCACCCCCCCCCCAACAAGACCACCCCCCCCCCACCCAACACCATGACCACCGCCGCCGAAACCCCCGCCACCGCCGAAGCCCCGAAGGGCCCGGTCATCGAGCTCATCCCGCTCGGCAACAACCTGGGCCGCGTCGTCCTGACGATCGCCAACCCCGTCTCGCTCGCCCGCTTCCAGCAGGAGTTCGGCACGCTGCTCCAGCAGTTCCAGCGCATCCAGCAGCTCCAGGCCCGCATCCAGTCCGCCCTCACCACCGTCGAGCGCGAAGCCCTCGCCAAGGTCGGTGAATCCGAGGTCAAGGACTTCAACGAGAAGGACGCCGTCTTCGCCAAGGTCTGGAACTTCAACGTCCCGGTCCTCGCCAACCGCCAGACGACCTTCATCAACACCGCCCTGCGCCTCTTCGCCGTCGTCTCCGACGAGGAAGCCGGCAAGGCCCGCGCCGCCAAGGACTTCAAGGAAGAGCAGCTGGTCAAGCGCGACGGCAAGAACCTCCTCCACACCGCCGACATCCGCGGCTTCGAGTTCGTCGTCCAGTTCGACCAGTTCGCCAAGGTCCTCCAGGCCCGCCGCGACGCCTTCGTCCAGCTGACCCAGCTCCTCGCCAACGCCAAGGACGAAGAGCAGAAGAAGAACATCCAGAAGCAGCTCGACGAGACCCGCGGCCTGCTCGAGAAGGGCAACGAGGAGATGGCCAAGTCCGTCGGCTACTCCATCACCCACAACTACGAGGTCGAAGTCCTCGAGTCCAAGTTCGTCTTCCTCCTCAACCAGGAAGAAGTGAACCAGGTCTCCAGCCTCTTCGCCAACGCCCAGCAGCAGCAGGCCGGCGCCGCCGACGCCGCCAAGGCCGTCGAGGCCCCGAAGGCCGAGGCCAAGAAGGTCGAAGCCAAGAAGTAAGCCTCGCGCCCGCGACGTGCATCAGGCCCGCCCTCACCGGCGGGCCTTTTTTTTGCGCCCACCGGTCGGCTCAGAAGAGTTCGCCCTGGGCCGGATCGGCGGGCTCCGCCGGCTTGGCCCGCTTCTTCGGCGGGGCTTCCGTCGGCTCGGTCGGCTCCGCGGGGGCCGCGCCGCGCGCGCTGCGGTAGCGCCGCAACGTCGCCAGCATCTCCATGCGCCCAAGGAAGGCCTCCACCCCGGCGACATCCTCCGTCGCCGGCGTCCCCGGCTCGAAGTCGAAGTCGGTGCGGAAGGTGACCAGCTCGAGGTTCGTCCGGATGCGGGCCGCCTCGGCCTTCACCTGCTCCCGGAAACGTTCGGGCTGGAGCCGCTCCGCCGCCGCCAGCACGCCGGCGAGGTCGCCGTGTTCCTGCAGCCATTTGACCGCGGTCTTCGGACCGACGCCCCGCAGGCCGGGAATGTTGTCTGAAGCGTCGCCGACGAGCGCGAGGTAGTCGGCGATCAACCGCGGGGGCACGCCGAACTTCTCCTCGACGGCGGCGGCATCCAACCGGCGCCAACCAAGCGCGGGGTTCGCGGTCGGCGGCGGGGCCAACTGCAGGACGGGACCGCCCACGCATTGACCGAAATCCTTGTCGGCGCTGACGATGACGCAGGCATGGCCCTCGGCCGAGAGACGGCGCACGGCCGTGGCGATCAGGTCGTCGGCCTCGACGCCGCGGCGCTCGAAGACCTGGAATCCCAACAGGGCCGTGAGGGTCTTGATCTCCGGCAACTGGAGCACGATGTCCTCGGGCGTGTCGTCGCGCTGGGCCTTGTACTCGGGCAAGGCGGCGAGGTGGCGATCGGAGCCACCGAGGTCGAAGAACACGGCGCAGCGGTCCGGTTGCTCGGAAGCCCGGAGGTCGAGCAAGGCCTTCATCCAACCGTGCAGGGCGCCGGTGGGGAACTGGTCGGAGGGTCGCCGCAGGTTGGAGCGCTCCATCGCGAAGTGGCTGCGGAAGACCAAGTTGAAGCCATCGATGAGCAGCCAGCGCATGCGGGGAGTTTCCGCACCCCGCCGAGGGCATCGAGTCAAAAGGCGGCCGGCAAACCGACCAAAGAAGCGGGCCCGCCAAGTGGCGGGCCCGAGTCGGCGGAGGGAGGCCGACGGCTTACTTGCCGTCGCCGGAGCTGGCCGGGGTCGAGTTGACGGAGCCCGGAGCCGCGGCGGCCTCGATCGGCTCGCGGTAGACCGCGCCACCCGGGGAGATGATGACCGGGTTGGAGAAGGTCGAACCCGCGCGCATGCCGGGGTGGGAGCTGCGGAGCGTCGCGCCACCGGGGGAGACCAGGTTGGCGGTCACGAAGACCATCAGGTTGCGCTTGGTGGTCGTCTTGCCGGTGGAGCGGAAGGCCGTACCCAGAAGGGGAATGTCGCCCAAGACCGGGACCTTGTCGTTGACCGTCTTGACCTCTTCGCGGGTCAGGCCGCCGATGACCACGGTGGCGCCGTCGAAGACCGTGACGTCGGTGGAGACTTCGCGGGTGGTGAAGATCGGCTGGAAGAAGCCGGAGGGGATGGTGACGGTCGTGGCGCCGGCGATGGCGACGGAGGTGCCGCCGTACTCGACGAAGCCTTCGAACTCGACGACCTTCGGCTTGAGGTTGAGGGCGATGGAGTCGTCGGCCCCGACGGTCGGGGTGACTTCGAGGGTCACGCCGACTTCCTGGACGGTGAAGTCCTGGGGCGTACCGGCCGTGATCGTGACGCCGGCGCCGCCGCCGCCGCCAAACTGGCCACCGCCACCTTGCTGGCCGACGTTGGACTGGGTGTCGCCGTAGGACTCGGGGTAGCGGAGGAGCTGCGCGATCTTGATGATGGCGGTCTTGCCGTCGAGGACGGTGAGGCTCGGGGCCGACATCAGGTCGGTGCCGCTGTTCTGCTCGAGGGCACGGAGGAAGATGCTCAGGTCGTAGGAACCGAGGGTCCCGATCTTGCCGTCATAGATGCCGGGACCCGGGCGGTTGGGGGTATTGTCGAAACCGCCGAAGGAAGCGCCGGCGCCGCCGTAGTTGCCGGTGTTGATGCGCGGGGGGTTGTTCGGGACGGCCGTGTTCACGGCGGTGGTGGTCTGGGTCACCAGGTTGGTGATCGGGTTGACCGTGCTCACCGTCGTCTGGCTGGCGATGTTGCCGTTGTTGGTGACGGCGGTGGAGCCGAAGACGTCGTTGACCGAGCGGAGGCCGGACTGGGCGCGGATGATGGTCGTGTTGTTGACGACCTGGGAGAGGCGCCAGTTGGTCGAGAGCTCGTTGAGCGAGGCTTCCGAGACTTCCATGAACTTGGCCTCGATATGGACCTGCTTGATGTCGGAATAGCGGCGCAGGATGTTGCGGACGCGGTCGAGGTTCTTGCGGTTCTGGGTGACGATCAGGTTGGTGCCGTCGTAGGCGAGGGTGCTGCCGGTGGTGGCTTCGAAGACCACGCCCGAGCGGATGAAGAAGTTCTTGATGGCGACTTCCTCGGGGCGCTGGCCGTCGTTGCCGCTGGCGGGGGCGCCGGTCGGGAACGGGTTGGCGGCGCCGGCGGCGGGCGCGGCGTTGGCGGCGCTGCCGATGCCGGTCATCTTGATGACCGCGGAGGTGGAGAGCGGGAAGAACTCGGTCTCAAGGTCGTTGGAGCCGGAGTCCGGGCGGATTTCGATGATGCCCTGGGCGATGTTGTAGGTGAAGTTCACCTGCTT
>JBIISU010000037.1:0-7948 GCA_044340815.1 Opitutales bacterium
AGCCGCGCTCCCTGTCCGCCGAGCACATCCGCGACGAGAAGGTCAAGCTGCTCGAGTCGATTCAGCCCCTGCGTCTCGGCGCCAACGGCGACGCGGTCCGCGCCCAGTACGGTGAAGGCCTCTCCGGCGGCGAGAAGGTGTCCGGCTACCTGTCCGAGAAGGACATCCCCGAGATCTCCGCCACCGAGACCTTCTGCGCCCTGCGCCTCTCCATCGAGAACAGCCGCTGGTCCGGCGTGCCGTTCTACATGCGCTCGGGCAAGCGCCTCGCGCGCCGCGTCTCCGAGATCGCCATCCAGTTCAAGCAGCCCGAGTCCGGCCTTTTCGCCGGCGACGCCCGCTACGACCTGGCCCCGAATCGGCTCGTCATCCAGATCCAGCCGGACGAAGGCACGACGCTCGTGCTCAACTCGAAGGTCCCCGGCCTCGAGCCGCGCACCCAGCCGGTCCGCCTGAGCTTCCGCTACGCCACCACCTACGGCTCCAACACGCCCGAGGCCTACGAGCGCCTGATCCTCGACGGCATCGTCGGCGACCGCACGCTCTTCATCCGCGGCGACGAGACGGAGGCCTCCTGGCGCCTCTTCACGCCGCTCCTGCAGTCCTGGCAGAAGCAGGGTCGCGAGGGGGTCGAGACCTACGCCGCGGGCTCCTGGGGCCCCGCGGGCGGCGACGCCCTCCTGGCCGCGCACGGCCACGCCTGGCGCAACGCCGGCCGCTGATCATGGCCCACCTGCTGATCGACGCGCTCCCGGGCTTCCCGGTGAAGATCTCCGCCGTCCTGCCGTCGCTCGACAAGGCTTGGGCCGAGGAAGGCGAGGACGCCGCGCGCGCCTCGCAGATGAACCTCGTCCTGATGTTCGGCGCCGGCGTGTCGTCCGCGGACGCCCACGCGCGGTTCGACGAGGCGATCCGCTTCGCGCAGCGCTACCCGTGCCGGCTCGTGGTGCTGGCCGCCCGGCCCGCCGCCGAGGCCGCCGCCCCGCTCGAGGCCAAGGTCAACGTCGTCTGCTTCCTCGATCCCGCCCGCCGCGGCAAGCGTTGCTGCGAGGCCCTGATGCTCGCGCACGGCGCCCCGACCGCCGAGCTCGAATCCCTCGTCTCCACCTGGCTCGAGGGCGACCTCCCGACCAACGTCTGGGCCCACGGCGTCACCTCCGCGGAGTTCGCGCCCTGGCTCGGCTGGAGCGCGCGCTGCCGCCGCGTCGTCGCCGACCGCTCCCTCGTGGGCGACGCCTTCTTCGCGCTGCCTTTCCCCCATCCCAAGGGCGTCCGCGACCTCGCCGTCGCGCGTTGCCTGCCGGTCCGCCAGGCGCTGGGGCAGTTCCTCGCCGGCCACGCCCCCGCCGACCTCGTGCGCGGCCTGCGCAGCGTCACGGTCGCGCACGGCGCCGGCCTCTCCGGCGAGGCCGCCGGCTTGCTCGCTTGGATGAAGGGCTGCCTCACGCATTGCGCCGGGCTCTCGCGTTCGCACCTCGACGCCACGTTCGCGCTCTCCGCGCAGGCCCCCTCCGGCGACAACCTCGCCGCGGAGTGGACCTTCGCCGACGGCGCCCGCTTCTCCTGGGAGCACGCCGATCGGGGCACCCGCGCGATCATCACCTTCACGCGCAGCCGTCAGCCCGCCCCCGTGGCCCAGCGCGTCGCCCTGATGGGCGCGCCGGAGGCCTTGTCGGAAGCCGTTTTCTTCTGAGCGGTTCGCGGATGGGGGTTAGCGGTTCGCGGCGACGCCTTCCGTCGCCGTCGGTTGGCCTTGGCCAGCCGGCCGGCGGCATCGGCCGTGCCCTCCCTTCAATCTGAGGAGGTCGGTTTCTCAGATGTGGGGTGGCTTCGGTCGCCTGCCTGCTTTTGGCTTTGGCCGAATTCCGACATGGAGCCCAAGCCATCCATCAAAACGCAGACCTTCGAGCGGCTCGCCGACGCCCTTGAGGCGGAAATCCGCCGGGAGGGGCTGAGGGGCCTGCTACCCTCGGGACGCATCATGGCCGAACAACATCGGGTGAGTCTACCCACCGTGCAGAAGGCCATCGCTTTGCTCGTCGAGCGGGGGTTCCTCATCCGGCGCGGGGAACGCCGCCGCCTGGAGGTCGCGGCGGCCGCCCAGGCCACGCCTGATTGGCCCGGCCGTAATGAATTGCTCGTCCTCTCCACCTTGCCGTTGGCCGCCTACGATGCCGCGCTCGCGATGGGCATCCAAGAACTCGGGGTCGACCTGAAGGCCCAAGGCGATGGCTTCCGCTTCGTCGACCTGAGCGGGACGACCGGCGACGCCCGCCGCAAGGCCGCGCACGCCGAGGTGCTCAAGTCGCGCCCGACCCATTGCCTGCTCATGACGCCCGATGCCGCCGTGCACGCCGGCGTCTCCCGCCACCCGGTCAAGGTCGCCTCCATGTTCGGCTCCTCGAGGTCCCGCCGGGTCGTCAGCCTCGGCGTGCGCTATGGTTACCTCGTCGAGGTCGCCGTCAGGCACCTGGTCGCGCTGGGGCACCGTCGTTTCTTCATGCCGTTCCTGAACCGGACGGCCAAGCTGGCGACGTCGCGCGCCGGCATAGCCAAGGTCGCGCGGGATTACGGCGTCGAGATCGCCGTGAAGATCTCCCCTGAGGCTTGCACGATGGAGAACATGGCGAAGACCCTGACGGAGGGCCTGCGCGGCGGGGCCACCGCGGTGCTCTTCCCGCAGTGGACGGACTTCCTGCCCGCCATCGCCTACCTCGGGCAACCCGGTCGGCAGTTTCCCCGCGACCTCTCGGTCGTCGCTCTCGTCGGCAACGCCAACGCCCGGCTGTTCTCCCCGCCCATCGCCGGTTGCCTGAGCGCGCCCGAAAGCATCGCCCAGCAGGTGGGCATCTGGGTCCGCTCCGACCGGGTCGACGACGCGTCTTACCAGTCCGTGTACGTGCGGACTTGGGATCCGGGTGGTTCCACGGGGCCGGCGCCCATGCCGCCGGCGGTGCGTTGAGCGGCCCTTACGGCGTGACACCTTCCGTCGCCGGCGCCCCGGCCTGCGCCTGGCGTTCGACCTGGTGCGCGCTGATCCGCCCGACGATGACCCAGAGCAGGATGCCGGCGGCGAGGGAGCAGGCCAGCCACACGAGGTTCACCTGGCTGGCGTAGATGCCGGAAGGGAGGTCCACCACCTTGAGGATCTTGCTGACGTACACGCCCAGGAAACTGGTGAGCAACCAAGTCGTCCACCAGACGACCAGGATCACGGGCGTACCCGCGGGCTTGGCACCCGCGACGGCGAAGCAGTGGGACCAGAGTTCCTTCATGCCCTGGAAGGGCAGCCAGAAGTTGACGAAGGGGATGAGGTAGGAGAAGGCGTACAGGCCGGGTTCGAGCGTCAGGCCGAAGACCCCCTGGGAGCGGGCGTTCACGTGCGCCCGGTAGGTCCAGGCGATCAGGCAGATGCCCGCGATCGCGTAGGCGATCAGCCGCAAGATGCCCGTCGTCCACATCAGCTTGTCGCTGGCCTCGCCTTCCTGCTCGGTGAAGGCGCCGTGCGTGAACAGCTCCCACTGCAGCAAGGTTGCGACCATGCAGGCCACGGTCGCGATGCCGGTGAGGACCAAGAAGACCCGCGTCATCGCGGCATAGGGCCGGATGTCCGCGTAGGCGTAGGTCTTGAGCTTCGGCAGGGGCGGGGTCATGCGTCGAACCTAGTTAAGGGCAAAGCACACCGGAGCCAGCCGAGAATGTCCGGGAAGGTCTCCGCCGCTGCCAGATCCAGCTATTCTAATGTCTTTACGGTCAGAACCGCCGGCGGTATCCCAGTTCGAAGCCGGTGGTCTTCGTGGGCCCCGCTTTTTCCGCCGAGAGGTTGAGGTAGTAGGAGGACTCTCCGTCCGGGCTGAAGTTGAGCGAAGGCGTCAGGCGGAGGCCGGTGCGATTGGACACGTTGGCGAGGCTGGTCCATTCCACGCCGTCCGCGAAGCTGCCGGTGAAGTCGACCGTCCTGCCGCCACCGATTTCCCGGTAGACCTCTGCCTCGAGGGAAAAGCGCCAGCCGCGGCCCTCCTCGAGGGCGGACCAGTCCAGGCCGGCTCCCACCATGGCGCGCGTGGAGCTGTAGTCGTAGCGTTGGACGTGCAGGGCGGCCAGGTCGCCCACTTCCTGGAAGGCTTGACCCTGCACCCTGCTTACGTCGAGGCCGGCGAAAGGTCGGATGGTCAGGTGGTCGCCCGCGGCGAGGCGTTGTCCGATCCGCGCGAAGGCTCCGTAGGAGTGCGCGGTGGGCGAAGCCGCTTCGGTTCCGAGGAAGGTCTTGCGGAGGGAGCGGCTGTGGGAGGTGCCTAGGGCGGTGCCCGCGTCCAGGAACAGCAAGCCGAGGGGGCTTTCCAGGTGGCCGCTGAGGAACGCGCTGGCGTGGTAAGCCCTCCCGTTGATCGAGCCACCCCTCCGCGGGGTGCTGCGAGCATCGGAGTAGCTGAAGGCGAAGCCGACGGTGGAGCCTTCCCCGACCGTTGTCATCATGCCGGCCATGCCGCCGTTCAGGTTCGTGTCGAAGGTGGGTGCGTCGGTTGCGCCGTTGGTGCGGAAGTTGCCGCCCGCGACTTGGAAGAAGCCCTGGAGGCCACCCGCAAAGCCAACGTCTCCCAGGTGGCGGGGCTCCAGCAGTCGGTGGAGCGAAGTGGCTAGGTTGCGCTGCCCGAGGGCCAAGGTCGCCGGGATGGCCGCGTAGTCCGCCGGCTCGAGCGAGGCCATCGCGCCGGCCAAGGTCGGGTCGTCCATCGTCATCAGACGAGCCACCAAGGGGTCCAGTCCGCTAGGGATGTAGACCGAGCCACCCTGCGCGAGGGCCTGTCCATCCCGCGTGAGGGCCTTGTCTTGGACATAGCCGGTCAAGCCCAGGCCCACCCCGGGCTGGACGTAGCCGGCGGCTCCGCGCACCAGATAGACGGCGTATTCGTTGGGTCGGCGGACAAGTCCATCGGCGTTGCGGACCTGTCCATCATAGGAGTCGGGCGTCGCGCCGGGGTCGAGGGCGGCGGGGCCGACCACCAGGTAGCGGGCCTCGGCGTCGAGGTTCACCACGGTGGCCGGCGTGGGGTTCAGGAAGTAGGAGGAGACGAGCGTCGGGTCGGTGACGGGCGTACCGACGCCCTTGAACAGCACGAAGCGCCGGCCATGGTCCGGCAGCTCTCCGGTCGGGGTGTACCGAGCGATGGCGATTTCGCCGACACCCGTGGGGTTGAGGTTCGCCTTCCCGGTGAATTCGACCGTGTCGTTGTAGTAGCCGCCGACCTGGGGGAGTTTGGAGATTTCGAAGGTCCCGCGGCCGGTCAGGTTGATGTCGGCGATGGAAAGCATGCCGGGCGCGTTGCCGGGCGCGAGCACGCCGTAGCTGAGCAGCTGGGGGACCGCGGTCAGCCAGAGGACGCCAGCTTCATGGGAGAAGGACCAGAGGTCGGGGTCGCTGATGTCGCCGGCGCTGTCGCGGAACTGGGCGAGGTCGAACGTGAAGAGGTCCGCCAAGCCGCCGGCGGGGTTGGCGCCCAGCTGCAGGTTTCCGACCGACGCGAAGGCGAACCGATTGATCTTCATCGTGTCGAACCCTACCGCGGGACCGGAGGCCAGGTCGGTGGGGTTCGCCAGCGAGATGACGCGGACCGTGATCGGATTGGCCGCGGAAGCGCCCGAGAGGTCGAGCGTGCCCGTGACTTGGAGGGAGTCGTAGGCGGTACCGGCGACGGCCAAGGAAGCCGGCTTGCTCGTTCCGGCGGCGCTGGCGTCGTACACTTGCCATTCGACGATCGCCCCGCCGACGAAGCTGAGGTCGCTGAAGGTCAGCAGGCCCGGCGAATTGCCCGGGGCCAGCATGCCGCCGGCGGCGACGGTGGTCGCCCCGAGGCTGCCGGAGCCCTTGAGGATGCCGGCGTTGACGTTGACGGCGTTCCCTTGGGCATGGTTCGCGACGAGCGTCCCGCCCGCGAGCGTGACCGCGCTGGTCCCGAGGGCTCCGGCGACGGTCAGGTCTAAGGTGCCGGCGTTGATGGTCGTGGTGCCGGCGAAGGTGGAAGCGCCGGCGAGGGTGAGCACGCCGGTACCGGTCTTGACCAGCGTGCCGGTGCCGGCGATCGCCCCGGCGAGCGAATGGTTCGCGCCGTCGCCGGTGGTGAGCGAGCCGTTGTTCAGGAGGATCGAGCCGTCATTCGTCAGGGCGGTGATCGTCTCGGCGCCGTTGAGCTTCAGGGTGGCGCCGGTGGCGACCGTGACGCTGTTCACGGCGCCCAGTGTCGTCGACGTGCCGGTGGCGAGGGTGCCGGCGTTGACGACGACGTCGCCGGTGATCGTGCTGGCGCCGGCCAGGGTGAGCGCGGCGGCGCCTTCCTTGGTAAGGCCAGCCACGCTGACCGTGCCACTGAGGGTGACGTCCGCCGCGGTGGTGAGGATCCGGGCCGAACCGAGGTCGACGGCGCCGGCCAGGGTGAGGGCGCCTGCGTTGGCCGCATCCCCGAGCGTGACGTCTCCAGATACGGTGATGGCGTTGGCGAGGGTCACGCCGGCCGAACTGGCGGCGGCGAAGGTGCCCGCGTTCAGCGTCACTCCGGCGGTGCCAAGGGCGGTCGCATGACCGACCTGGAGAGACCCCGCATTGACGGTGGTGCCGCCGGAGTAGCTGTTGGCGCCGTCGACGACCAGCGTACCGGGACCGTCCTTGACGAGGGTGCCGGCCCCCGTGACCAGGCCGCCGAGCGTCGAAGTTCCCGCGGCGATGGCGGCGGTCAGCGTGGCGCCCAGCCGGAGGGTGCCGGCGTTGGCGATGGAGGCGAGCGTCTCGTCGCCTCCCAATTGGACGGTCGCGCCGGCAGCGATCGCGACGGCTGCCGTAGAGGAGAGGACGTTGTTGCCGGTGGTCGCCAGCGTGCCGGCGTTGACGGCCGTCGCGCCGGTGAAGGTGTTGTTCGCGCCGGAAAGGGTCAGCGTGCCCGTGCCCGACTTAGACAGTCCGCCGGTGCCGGTGATGTCGCCCGCGAAGACGGCGTCCGCCACGGTGGTCACGGTTCGGCTGGCGGAACCCAGGTCGACCGCCCCGGTGAAGCTGAGCGAGCCGGTATAGCTCGCGTCGCCGACCGTGATGTCGCCCCCGAGGGTGACGGCGCTCGAGACGCCGCGCGTCGTCGCGCCGTCACTGGTGAAAGTCGCCGATCCCGTCACGACCAGGCCGCCCGTGGCCACCGCGGCGTCATCGCCGAGGCGCACCGTGCCGCCGGACACGGTGTTCGTGCCCCCCGTCGCGGCATTGGCGCCGGTGACCGTGACGACGCCGCCGGTGACGGAAGTGGTGTCGAGCGAGTAGGTGGTGACGATGCCGCCGGAGATCGTCGAATTGAGGTTGCCGGCGACGTTCACGACGCCGCCGCTGATGCCGCCGCTGATGAGGGCGTCGGCGGCGAAGTTCGTCGTGCCCGAGCCGGTCAGGCCGGCGAGCGTGATGCGTCCCGAGGTCCCTGTGAAGCTGAGGACCCCGTCATTGCTCACGGCGCCCAGGGATAGTCCGGCGGCGGAGAGGTTACCCGTGCCGCCCGCGGCGACGGTCATGGTGGCGGCGGCGTTGAGGTCGACGGCGTTGAGCGTGGCGAGGCCGCCGATCGCGACGCCGCTCGTGCCCCCCAAGGCGCCGGCGGAGGCGGTGACGGTGCCGCTGGCAAGCGTGGTCGCGCCGGTGAAGGCGTTGGCTCCGGTGAGCGCGAGGCTGCCCGGGCCGGTCTTGGTGAGGCTGCCGACTCCGTTGATCGCGCCGGAGGAGGTGCCGGAGGAGACGGTCAACGTGCCGCCGACGGCGGAGAGGGCGACGGTCCCGGCGTTGGCCAGCGCGCCGACGGTCTCGTCGCCGCCGAGGTCGAGGGTCGCGCCGACCGCGACGACCACGCCGGAAGTATTCGCGAGGCGGTCATGGCCGACGGTGACGAGCGTGCCGGCGTCGACGGAAGTGCTGCCGCCG
>JBIISU010000038.1:0-7935 GCA_044340815.1 Opitutales bacterium
CAGGATCAGGTGCAGGTCCGGCTCGCGCGGGGCGAGTTCCGCGAACGCCGCGATGATGTCCTCCAGGCGCTTCTTCGGGTTGATCCGGCCGACGAACAACAGGACCTTGGCCGTGGCCGGCAGGCCGTGCGCGGCGCGGAAAGCGGCGGCGCGGCGCGCCGCCTCCGCCGCCGGGACTTCGGCGGACTCCGCGGCGGCGACGCCGTTCGGGATGACGGCCACCGGAGCGGTGACGCCGAGCGAGCGCAGCTGGGCTTCCTCGTTCCCGGTCAGGGCGAAGACCCCGGCGGAACGGTTCAGGTCGAGGCGGCCGACGAACCGGATGTAGAGCCGCTTCTTCAGCGCGCGCCACGACCAACCTTGGAACAGCGAGGGATCCAAGGCGCCGTGCGGGTGGTAATAGACCGGGAAGCCCCTCGCCGCCCCGGCCTCGCCGACCTGCAGGTTGAGGGGGTGGAAGGAGTTATGGGCGTGCAGCACGTGCCCGGGCGGCAAGGCGCGCAGGTGGGCCTCCAGCCGGTCGGACTTGACCAGGCCGAGGGCGTCATCGGGCATGAAATAACGCAGGGTGAGCCCGCCGTGATCTTCCGTCGCGCCGGCCCGGAGCCCATTGACCGCCCAGACCTCGACGTCGGCCCCCGCCCGACGCTGGGCGCTGGCGAGTTCGAAGACCATCTTCTGCACGCCGCCGGCATAGGCCCCGGGCACGCAGTCGTAGACGACATGGACGATGGCCTTCATCGGGGCGGAGGGCCGCCCGGGGCGGAGCCGGGGGGCGGGCCAAGCGTGAGGTCCTCCTGCGCGAGGGGATGCCCCGGCGGCGGGTCGATGACCCGTTGGGCGAAGCCGGGGATGGCATGGAGGATCCAGGCGAAGAGCATCGGCATGTTGTGCACGACCGTGAAGACGAAGATGGAAAGCAGGCCGTCGCGGAACAGCTGGATGTACGCCATCGCGAAGACGGTGTAGAGGTAGCCCTCGAAGCGATGCAGCGGGCCGCTGGTCGCCCGGAGGCACCATTGCGTGAGGAAGAACCCGAGCAGCCCGGGCACGAGGAGGACGCCGAGGTAGCGGAAGTTGAGGTAGGATTCGCCGATGTAGGTGATGATGCGGCCCTCGCGGTCGTACTGGCGGCGCGCCGTCGAGATCTCGATCGTGTGGTCGCCCAAGCCGGGTTTGGCCGGCCAGAGCGAACGCGGGACCGGCAGGGTCACGATGGCGAGGTAGGTCGAACCGTAGTAGACCTTGCCGTAGTCGTCGGTCATCGTGAGCGCGCCGGCGAACTGGTCGAGGAACTGCTCGCTGGACGAACCCTCCTGCCCCTTGGTCGAGCGGAAGGAATCGCCCACCAACTGGATCGCCTCGTTGAAATCGCCCGCCTGCACGGCCTGACCGATCGGCTTGAGGCGCGGCAGGACCAGGAACACCAAGGCCGCCGCGCAAAGGATCGGCAGTCCCGGCCAGCGTTGGCGGCGGGCCTGCAGGTAATAGGAAGCGAGGAACAGCAGCGGCAGGACGAGCATGAACCGGTGGTAGCCCTGCACGGCGACCAGCGCCAAGTACAGCGCGGTGGGCAGGAGGAGGTACCAACGGAAACCGCGCAGGTAGATGAGCAATCCCAGGCAGCCGATCGGCCACATCGCCATCACCTGGTAGTAGTTCGTCTCGGTGAAGGCGTTCGTGGCGACCACGCCGGCCTTGGAAGTCAGGAAGACGTAGAAGCCGATCGGGAGGCAGATGCCGGCGACGGTGAAGACCGCCGCCCGGTTGATGAGCCGCCGGGTGACCGGCTCCTGCGCCGCCCCTTCGAAGCGGCGGTGCGCGAGGTAGGCGGCCGCGGCGAAGACGACCAGGGCCAGGTCGGCGAGCAGCATCGCGCGCTGGAACTCCTCCGGCCGGATGACGTCGAACGCGCTGTTGTCGGCGTACATGGGGCTGGCCCCGTCAAAAAGCTGCCACGCGCGCACCGTGAAGCTGTAGGCATGGAAGAGCAGGTAGGTCGTGGCCGGATGCCAGAACGACAGGCGGGAACCCAGGCAGAGGACGATGGCGACCAGGAGGAACGCGTCCAGCAGCAGGCAAGGGAGCAGGGAGTCCATGTCAGCGGGCTTTCTTCAGGCGGTCGCCGACGACGGCGGCGACGAAGCGGACCTTGGTGGGGACCTTGTGGCGGGCGAGGCGGGCGCGGCACGCCTGGCGCAACGCGGCCCGCACGGTCTCCTCATCGGACCCGGGCGCGAGCACCACTTCCGCCACGACGGTCTGGCCGGTCAGGGCGCTGGGCTCGCCGGCGACCCGGCAGTCCCGGACGCCGGGCACCGTCAGCAGGACGGCTTCGACTTCGACCGGCATGAGTTTCTCGCCCCCGACGTTGATGGCTTCGCCGACCCGCCCGAGGATGCGGAGCGCGCCGTCGGCGCGGACCTCGACGCGGTCGCCGGTGCGGAACCAGCCGTCCGCCGTGAACCGCTCGTTGCCGGCGTTGAGGTAGCCCGCGACCTGGGTCCGGCTGCGGAGCCAAAGTTCGTCGCCCTCGACCTTCCAGGCGAGGCCGGGATCGTCGAAGCGCAGGAACGTCGACCCGGGGTCGGGACTCTCGGTCCGGAAGATGCCGGTCTCGCTCGTGCCGAACGTCTGGATGAAGCGGACCCGCGGGAACGCCGCCCGGAGCCGACCGAGCAGGCTTTCGGGCATCGGCTCGGTGCCGTAGGTGATCACCCGCAGGGAGGCGAGCTCCGCGGCGGGGACGCCGGCCGCCAACAGCAGGTTGAGGAAGGTCGGCGAAGCCGGGAGGACGGCGACCCGGTGGCGGGCGATCGCCGCCGCCACGGCGGCGGGCGAGAGGTCGGCGGGGACGACGACGAGCGCGCCGGCGGCCAACGCGCCCAGCAAGGTGTTCAACCCGCCGATGTGGTCGAAACCGAGGAGCGCGAGCACCGGCAAGCCGCTGGGCCGGCGCTCCCGGTAGGTCGCGAGCAAGTTCGTGAAATCCTGCACCATCGCCTTCGGGCGACCGCTGGTGCCGCTGGAGAACAGGACCAGTCCCGCCGCGCGACGTTCGGCCAAGGCCTGGATCAGCGGGTGTTCCCTGGGTTCGGCGACCCGCGGGAGCAGCCGGGCTTCGGGGCCGTCGACGGCGACGACCCAGCGCGCCCCGACCTCGGCGAGCCGCGCCGGATGCTCGGCGAGGTTGCCGGCCAGCGGGACCACCACGTGGCCTTCCTCGGCGAGCGCGAGCAACCAGGCGGTGGCCGCCGGCCCATGCCCGCCGACGATCCCGAAACACGCGGGATGCGCGAGTCCCAGCGCGGCGAGGGCGGCGCGCGCGGTCGCGACCTGCGCGGCGAGCTCGGCGTAGGTGACGACGCCCCAGGCGCCCGCGAGGGCCGGGCGCGCCCCGAAGGCAGCGCAACGACTGGATAGCCAAGGATTCAGTTCAGGGAAGCGTGGCGAGGTAATGGATGGACCCGCCGGCGAGTCGCGGGTCCGACGCATGGCGGAGCAGGAAATCGACCGCCTCCCCGATCGTCGTGCCGGCGGGCCGGCCGATCCGGGCGTTCAGCCGGGCGAGCGGCGCCGCGCCGACGGCGCGGGTGAGGCGGGTGTCGACCGGACCGAGGCCGACGGCGGCGACGACGACGCCATGCGGGGCGAGCTCCCGCGCGGCCACGCGCGTGAGCGCCTCGACCGCCGCCTTGCTGGCGACATAGGCGGCCTCCCCTTCCAAGGCGAGGGGCACGGCGACGGTGGTGACGTTGAGGATCCGGCCCCGCCGGGCGCGGACCATGGCCTTGCCCACGGCCTGCAGGCAATGGAAGGAGCCGAGGTAATTGACCCGCATGAGTTCGGCGGCCACCTCCGGCGGCGTGAGCAGGAGGGCGTTCATCGCGGCGACGCCCGCGTTGTTGACCAGCAGGTCGATCGTCGCCCCGTCCGCCGTGACCGCGGCGACCGCGGCGCGGACCGCCGCCGGGTCACCCACGTCGACGGTGTGGGCGACGAAGCCCGGCGGAGCCCAGCCATCGGGCGCGCGCACGAACCCGTGCACGCTCCAACCTTGGGCGAGGAGACGTTCCGCCAAGGCGCGGCCGAGGCCGCGGGAAGTTCCGGTGACGATCGCGAGGGGCATGGTTCAGGCGGCGAGGGTCGCGACGATGTGGTCGGCCAACAGGCCCGCGCGGCGGAAAGGCGAGGTCAGCCGGCTCATCGCCCGCTCGTCGGCGAGCACGACATCCCGGCCCGTCGCCCGCCGGATATCCTCCTCGAGGTCGGCGATCAGCGTGACGAGGCCGATGCTGTCCAGGGACGAGGCTTCGCCGAACAGGCGCGTCTGCTCATCGGCGCGCTCGAGTTCGGGCTTGCCCAGCTCGCGGCCGAGGGCGGCGAGGCGACGGAGGACCAACTGCAGGGCGGCGTCACGGGTCAGCATGGGGAAAAGATGATCAGCCGACGGCGGCTTCGAGGGTGGCGACGAATTCGGCGGCGAGCGTGGCGCGCGCGAAACGCTCCTCGGCGAGCCGGCGGGCGGCGGCGCCGAGCCGGGCGCGGCGGGCCGGGTCGGCGGCCAAGGCCTGCAAGGCGTCGGCGAAGGCGACCGGGTCGTCGGGCGGGACCACCACGCCGGCGCCCCGCGCCTCGATGAGTCCGGCCAACCAGCCCGGGTAGTTGTTCACGACCGGGATCCCCGCGGCGGCATAGTCGAAGAACTTGTTCGGGGAAGTGCCGTCGTGGAACGCGGGCAGATTCCGGAGGACCATCAGCCCACAATCCAGGGAAGCCGTCACCGCCCCGAGGTCGGCCTTCGGGATCGGCGGGAAGAAACGGCAGACGTCGAGCCCTTCGCTCCGGGCCTGGGCCTCCAGGCGGACCTTCTCCTTGCCGTCGCCGATGAAGACGAGCTTCACGCGGCGGTCGCCGCGGCGCCGCAGTTCGCGGGCGACGGCCAGCAAGGCGTCGAGGCCGTTGGCCGGGCCGTGGGCGCCCGTGAAGCCGGCGAGGAAATCATCCGGGGCGAATCCCGGCAAGGCGCCCGCGCGGCGGAGGCGCGGGTGGAAGACCTCGAGGTCGCTCCCGTTCGGGATCATGACGACCCGCTGGCGCGGCGCGGACTTGCGGCGGATGCCCCGCACGATGCCGGGCGAGAGGCCGATGACCGCATCGGCCGAGCGGTAGGCGGCCGTCTCCAGGACCTCCATGCCACCGAGCAGCAGCGGATTCCGCAGGCCGAGGGCGCGCGGCAGCTCCGGCCACAGGTCGCGGACTTCGAAGACGAACGGCAGGCCACGGGCGGCCTGCGCGACCAAGCCCGGCCAGGCCGCCGTCAGCGGCGTGGAGGTCGCGAAGACCAGGTCCGCCTCCAACGTGAGGGCGAGGCGCGTCGCCGTCGCCGCGTAGCGGCAAAAGGTCCAAGTCCGGCGGGCGACCCCATCGCGATTCGCGTAAGGCAGCGGCAAGGAGATGACGTCGATGCCGTCGACCTCGCCGCGATGCCAGCCCCGCGCGGCGTCGTACGGCAGGTCCAGGCCCGACTGCGCGTGCGCGCCGCAGACCATCGTCACCCGATGACCCGCGGCGAGCAGGGCGCGCGCGAACTCATAGGAACGCGTGCCGGCGGAACCCGCGGGGGTCGCGAAGTGCTGATGGAAGTAGAGGACGCGCACCGGGTCAGGTCGCCTCGCGTTCGAGGATCCCGCGGATGCGGTCGGCCGCCTGGCCGTCGCCGTAAGGATTGCGGAGCCGGGAGCGCCGGGCGTATTCGGCCGGGTCGACGAGCAAGCGCGTGGCTTCGGCCACGATCCGCGCCGGGTCGGTGCCGACCAGCGCACAGGTGCCGGCCGCGACGCCTTCCGGCCGTTCGGTGTCCTCGCGCAGGACCAGCACCGGCTTGCCGAGCGAAGGCGCCTCCTCCTGCACCCCGCCGGAATCGGTGAGGACGAAGGCGGCGCGGTCGAGCAGGCGGATGAAGTCCAGGTAACCCGCCGGCGCGATGAGCTCGACGCGCGGGTGCCCGCCCAGCAGGCGACGCACCGGCTCCTGGACCTGCGGGTTGAGGTGGACCGGGTAGACGATGCCGAGGTCCGGGTGCGCGGCCGCGAGCCGCCGGAGCGCTTCGCAGATCCGTTCGAAACCACCGCCGAAGGATTCGCGGCGATGGCCGGTGACGAGCACCCAAGGCGCGCCGCCCGGGATTAGGTGGCGGGCCGCGAAACCGGCCGACAGGCCCAAGCGCGCCGCGAAGGCCGGCAACTCGGCGGGGGCGAGCCGCGACCGCTCGCGGGCGCCGAGCAAGGCGTCGACCACCGTGTTGCCCGTGACATGGCACTGCGCCGCCGGGTGCCCTTCGCGCAGCAGGTTCGCGCGCGCGCCCTCCGTCGGGCAGAAATGCCAGCGGGCCAACGTCGAGGTGACCCGGCGGTTCATCTCCTCGGGGAACGGCGAGCGCAGCGAAGCCGTCCGCAGGCCCGCCTCCACATGGCCGACCGGGATCCCGGCGTAGAACGCCGCCAGCGCCGAGCCGAGCACCGTGGTGGTGTCCCCTTGGACCAGCACGAGGTCGGGGCGGTGCGCGCCCAACCAAGCGCCGACCGACGCGAGGACCCGGCCGGTCAGTTCGGGCAAGGTCTGCCCCGCCTGCATCAGGTCGAGGTCATGATCGGCCCGGAGGCCGAGGTCGGCGAGCGCCTGGTCGAGCATCTGCCGGTGCTGGGCGGTCGCGAGGAGCACGGGGCGGAGCCGGGTGGACGCGCGCAGCGCTTGGTAGACCGGAGCCATCTTGATGGCTTCGGGGCGGGTGCCGACGATGAGGGCGACGGTGCGCATCAGGATTGGAGGGGAATGGACTCGCCATCGACGACCACGACGTCGGCCCGCAGCTCCACTTGGCAGCCCAGCGACGTGACGAAGGTGACCGCGGGGCCCACGGCCGTCAGCCGACGCGTCCAGGCGGCCGCGCGGCGACCGTAGCGGGGGGCGAAGAACCCTTCGCCCGTCCGGGCGTCCGCCGTGATCCAGGCTTCCTCGGAAGGTTGGGAGCAGGCGAACGAAAGCCGTTCGAGCCCCGCGCGGCTCCGGCCATGCCAACGGAGCTCACAGCGACTCGCCGGATCCGCGGCCCGCACGCGATCGATGATGACGAACCCTTGCGGGAAGCGCAGCACCCGCCGCTCCCAATGCGCCCCGCCGAGGTCGCGGAGGCTCGCGCCCAGGCCCTGGCTCGCGACGACGGCGGCGCAGGAAGTCCAGGGGAGCCAAAGGAAGCGGCCGACCTTGCGCATCGGGCCCCGCCGGTCGACCGTGACGACATTATGGTGGACGGCCGAACCGAACTCATCGGGGCCGGCGCCCGCGTAGGTGAACGTGCCGACGTCCTCGGCGATCCAAGCGCCGTCCCAGCGGAGGGACACGTGGAGGTGGTCCGCTTGGCTGGGCCGGTGCCGCCAAGGCGCGCGCAAGGGCACGCGGAAAAAGGCCGCCCCCCGCGGGTGGCGCAGCAGGCCGACGCCGGCGGTGGGCCGGAAAACCTTCCCCTCGCCCGACAACACGCGGGCGGAGATGGGCATCGGCCCGATGAGCAACAAGGCGGCCTCGTCCCACGGTCCGGCGGACAGCCGGTCGCCGAGGAAAAGCGCCCGGGCGGCGCCGAGGGCCGGGCGAAAATCATGGGCGGGCGACCCGCTCAACGGGAAGAGGTCCGCGCTATCGTCGGCGCCGTAGCGCGGGACCGTCCCGTCCGGCTCCAGCAGGTTCGACAGGAACTCCGTCGCCCGGACGACTCGGGCGCGGGTCCGCGGCGGCAGTTGCTGACCCTCGGCCGCGAGGACGACCTCCGCCCAAGTCATGAGCTGCAGGAAGAGGCGATGATAATTCGTCGAATGCTGGCTGAAGCCGCCATCCTCGGGGTCGACCAGGGCTTCGACCTGCGGGAACAGGGTTTCC
>JBIISU010000039.1:0-7921 GCA_044340815.1 Opitutales bacterium
CCCGGCGGGGGCGGGGCGCCGCGGCGCCCCACCGTAGTTGATTTATAGATACAGACGCCCCGGCGGGCCCACCCCGGCCGGTCCGGGTGGGCCGATCCGGCGCGGCCAGGCGGGGGTGGTTTTTTGACTAAAAACAGGCAAAATTCATAAAACCCTATTATTCAGTAACTTGTGATTTTAAGATTGTAATCGCTCGATTGTCGGGATCCAGGCGCGTGTTAATAACAAAATGGGGCAAATTTCTTGACCAGTGGGTGGTAGTGGCGAAAAGTGGGTCGATAGGGGGCTTTACCCCACGAAATGTCCAATGGCGCTCACATCGGTCTCTTCACCGGCATCCATAACGGAAAGCTGGACGAGAAGAACCGTGTCACGATCCCGGCGGCCTGGCGCTTCGAAGGCGGCGGCGAGACGAGTTTCCTCGCGATGTTCCATCCCGCGCTCGGCTCGATCGTCGTCTTCCCGCCCGCGATGGTGCGGCGCATCTTCGACGCCGCGACGCAGGTCACGGTGAGCGATCCGGACAAGATGGACGCGCTGCGCCTGCTCGGCGAGAACAGCGTCGAGGTCGCGTGCGACAAGGCCGGCCGCATCACGCTCAACGAGCACGTGGTGCGCCAGGCGGCGCTGGGCCGCGACGTCGTCTTCCGCGGCGGCTTCACGACGTTCCAGATCACGTCGGTCAATCCGCCGGCCGTGGACCGCGACTCCGAGCGCACGCTCGTCATCCTGCGCGCGCTCAAGGAGCTGGGCATCTGAGCTTGTATCCAAAAGTTACTGACACAACTCACACCTTATTCACAGCCCGCATGACCAGCCACGTCCCAGTCCTGCTTGAGGAGTGCCTCGCGCTCCTCGACCCGCGGGACGGGCGCGCCTACCTGGACGGCACGTTCGGCGGCGGCGGGCACGCCGCGGCGCTCCTCGACCGCGCGCCGGGCGCGACGGTGGACGCGCTGGACCGCGACCCCGCGGCCGCGGAACGCGCCGCCCCCCTGCTGGCCCGCTACGCCGGCCGCCTGCGCTTCCACGCGGAGAACTTCCGCGACCTCGACCGGGTGCCCGGCCGCTTCGACGGCGTGCTGCTGGACATCGGCGTCTCCTCCTTCCAGCTCGATGAGCCGGCCCGCGGGTTCTCGTTCCGCCACGACGCGCCCAACGACATGCGCATGGATACCCGCTCCGGCCGCAGCGCCGCCGAGTTCCTCGAGCGCGCGGACCGGCAGGAGCTCGTCCGCGCCGTCCGCGACTACGGCGAGGAGCCCCGCTGGCACCGCGTGGTCACCGCGATCGAGCAGGCGCGCGGCTCCGGCCGCCTCGCCCGCACCGGCAGCTTCGCCGAACTGGTCGCCGAAGCCGCGCCGCCCGCCCCGGGCCCCCGCGGTCCGCATCCCGCCACCCGCACCTTCCAGGGCGTCCGCATCGCGGTGAACGACGAATTGGGCGCCCTCGCCGACGCCCTCCCCAAGGCCTTCGCCAAGCTCACCGCCGGCGGCGTCCTCGCCGTCATCTCCTTCCACTCGCTGGAGGACCGGATGGTGAAGCGCTACATGAACGGCGTGGCCGGCCGCCCGGTCGACCGCGACGACAACACCGCGCAGGACGACCGCGTGAAGCAGGCCGACCTCCTCACCCGCAAGGCCGTCCAGCCCTCGGACGCCGAGCAGCAACGCAACCCCCGCAGCCGGTCCGCCCGCCTGCGCGCCGTCCGGAGGCTCGCCGCATGAACCCCCGCCGCCTCTGGACCTGGGCCTTCCTGGCCGCGACGCTCGCCGTCGCCGCCGTCGGCACCATCCACATCATCCGCCTCCGCATCCAGGGCGACGCGGTGGGCCAGCAGATCGTGCGCCACGAACGCGCGTCCGTCGAGACGCGCAAGGAACTCGACGGCCTCAAGCGCAAGCGCGACCAGGGCCTCGACACCCTCCAGCTCATCCAGCGCGTGGGCGACGACTTCAAGCCGCCGACCCCGGACCGCGTCCTCTGGGTCCGCCCCCATCCCGCCGCGCCCGCGGCGGTGCCCCTCCTCACCCAGAGCCCGCGGACCGCGGCGCTCGACATCGCGTTCCGCCCCGCCGCGGAGCAGGGAGGAAAGAGCCCGCGATGACCCTACCCCACGCCAGCCGAATGCGCTACCGTTCGCTGGCTTGGGTCGTGTCCGCCTGTTTTCTGGCCGTCTTCCTGCGGCTGGTCTGGCTCCATTGGGTGGACGCGCCCGAGCTGCGCGCCGAGGCCATGCAGGCCCGGCGCGTCCGCCAGGAACTCCCGTGCCGCCGCGGCGAGATCCGCGACGCGCAGGACAACCTGCTCGCGGTCTCGGAGGACGTCTGGGACATCGGCGTCGACCCCGTCGCCCTCGACAAGAAGGACGCGCCCCGCGCCGGCGAGGTCGCGCTCGCGCTGGGCGTCCCCGCCCTCAAGGTGCTCGAAGCCTTCAACCCGCCGCCGCGGCTCGACGACGAGGGCGTTGAACGCAAGGTCCGCTGGGTCGTCCTGGCCCGCGAGTGCGGCGAGGAGACCGTGAAGCGGATGAAGGCGCTCAACATCAAGGCCCTCCGCGCCGAGCTCAAGTACCGCCGCGCCTACCCCAAGGGCGCGCTCGCCGCGCACGTGCTCGGCTTCGTCAACAAGGAGGGCGAGCCGGCCGCCGGCATCGAGCGCGTGATGCACCCGCTCCTCGCCGGGCAGAAGGGCTGGATCGAGTCGGAGCGCGACGGCAAGCGCCGCGAGATCGCGAGCATCCGCATCCGCGAGGTCGCGCCCGTCGACGGCAGCACCGTGGTGCTCACCATCAACAGCTTGGTGCAGAAGGCCTGCGAGGACGCGCTCGCCGCCGCCGCCGCCCGCTACAACCCCAAGGGCGGCGTGATCATCGTCAGCGAGCCGCGGACCGGCCGCATCCTCGGCCTCGCCAACTGGCCGACCTTCGACCTCAACCTCTTCTGGGACGCCAAGGCGGCGCCGATGGACAGCCAGCGCAACCGGTCCGTGTCCGACGTCTACGAGCCGGGCTCGGTCTTCAAGATCGTGTCGATCGCCGGGGCGCTCGAGGAGCGGCTGATCACGCCGAACTCCGTCTACGACTGCGGCGCGACGCAGGTCCCGTTCAAGGGACGCCTGGTTTCCCTGCCCGCCGATTCCCACGCCCTCGGCGTCGCCGACATCCGCACCATCGTGCGCGAATCCTCGAACCGCGGCACGGTGCAGGTGGGCATGCTCTACGCCGAGCGGCAGGGCGAGGACCGGTTCTTCGCCCTGATCAAGGCCTTCGGTTTCGGCGCCCCCTCGGGCCTGCTCACGGGCGCCGAGGTGCCGGGCCTGCTGATCCCGCCGACCTCGCCGCAATGGGCCGCGGGCATCTCGCGCATCCCGATGGGGCACTCCGTCAGCGTCACCGCCATGCAGATGCACTTCGCCATGTCGGCGATCGCCGCCGACGGCCTGCTGATGCAGCCGCAGCTGGTCCTGCGCGTGGAGGACCCCAAGACCAAGCAGGTCGTCCTCGCGTACCCGCCCCGCTCGCGCGGCCGCGCGGTCAGCGCCCGCGCCGCGGCCGAGACGGCCGCGCTCCTGCGGGCGGTCTGCGGCAAGGGCGGCACCGCCCCGGTCGCCGACATCCCCGGCTACGAGGTCGCGGGCAAGACGGGCACGACGCAGAAGATCATCAACGGCAAGTACTCGACCGCCCACCACGTCGCGTCCTTCGCCGGCTTCTTCCCGGTCGGCGATCCGCGCCTGGCCATCACCGTGATCATCGACGAACCCCAGGGCGAGGGCGTCGGCTACGGCGGGAAGGTCTCCGCCCCCATCTTCCGCGAGGTCGCGGAGAAATGCATCCGCTGGCTGGATCTCCCGCCGGCCAGCCCCCGATGACGCCGCCTCCCGCGATGGAACGACCGACCTTCCAGGCCCTGCTCCAGGGCTTGCCCGTGCTCGGCCGGACCGGCGATTGGCAGGCGCGCGTCTCCTGCGTCGTGACCGACAGCCGCCGCATCATCCCGGGCGCGCTGTTCTTCGCCTTGCCCGGTCGCCGCGCGGATGGGCACGCCTTCCTCGACGACGCGATCGCGCGGGGCGCCGCCGCCATCATCACCGGCCAGCCCGTCAGCGGCCTCCCCGCGGTCGCCGCCGCCCAGGTGGCCGAACCGCGCCGCGTCCTCGCCGAGGTCGCCCGCCGCTTCCACGGTCATCCGGAGCGCGGGCTGCGCCTCGCCGGCGTCACCGGCACCAACGGCAAGACCACGGTCTCCACGTTGCTGCGCCACCTGCTGCAGGACGGCGGCGAGGCGTGGGGCCTCATCGGCACGGTCCGCTACCACCTCGGTCGCCGCTCGATCCCCTCCTTCAAGACCACGCCCGAGTCGGCCGACCTCGCCGGGTTCTTCCGCCAGATGGCCGACGCGGGCTGCGCCGGCGCCTGCCTCGAGGTGAGCTCCCATGCCCTCCACCAGGACCGGGTCCATGGTTTCCGCTTCGCGGTCGCCGCCTTCACCAACCTGACCCGGGACCACATCGATTACCACGGCGACATGTCCGCCTACCTCGCGGCCAAGGCGGCGCTCTTCGACGGACGCAACGGCGAGCTGCCGGGCGTCGCCGTCCTGAACGTCGACGACCCCCACGGACGCGCGCTCGCCGAGGCCTGCCGCCGCCGCGGCCCCACGCTTACCTTCGGCCTCTCGCCGGACGCCGACCTGCGCGCGACGGACCTCGCGCTCGACACCGCGGGCGCGGTCTTCACCGTCCGCTGGCAAGGCCGGTCGCAGCGTTTCACCTCGGGCCTGACCGGCGACTACAACGTCGCGAACGTCCTGTGCGCCCTGACCATGGCCGCCGCGCTCGGGCGCGACCCGCTCGCGCTGCCCGCCGCCGTGGCCGCCTTCCCCGGCGTCGCCGGCCGCATGGAGCGGGTCGAGGCCGGCCAGCCCTTCCCGGTCTTCATCGACTACGCCCACACCGACGACGCGCTCCGCAACGTGCTCGGCATGCTGCGGCGGATCACCCCCGGCCGCATCCTCTGCGTCTTCGGCTGCGGCGGCGACCGCGACCGCGGCAAGCGTCCCGCCATGACCCGCGCCGTCGCCGACCTCGCCCAACTCGCCTGGGCCACCGCCGACAACCCGCGCAAGGAGAGCCTCGAGGCGATCTTCGCCGACATGCGCGGCGACCTCGGGCCGTTGCCCGGGATGGAGTTCGTGCCGGACCGCCGGGAGGCGATCGGCCGCGCCCTCGCCGCCGCCCGCCCCGGCGACTGCCTCGTCATCGCGGGCAAGGGGCATGAGACGACCCAGGAATTCGCCGACACCGTGGTCCCGTTCGACGACCGTCAGGTCGTCCGCGAGATCCTCGCCGCCCGGAGGGGCCCCGCCGCCTGATGCCGACCTTCGCCGCCACCGACCTGGCCGCCTGGACCGGAGGGCGCTGGACGACCGCGCCCGGCGCCGTCGCCGGCTTCGGCGTCGACACCCGCGTCCTGGGCGCCGGCGAGGCCTTCGTGGCGCTGCGGACGGAACGGCGCGACGGGCATGATTTCCTGCCGGACGCGCGCGCCCGCGGGGCCGCCTGCGCGCTGGTCTCCCGGCCCGTCGCCGATCCGCTGCCGCAGCTGGTCGTGGCCGACCCCGCCGCCGCGCTGCGCGCCATCGCCGCGGCCTGGCGCCGGCGCTTCGCCGGTCCCGTGGTCGGCGTCACCGGGAGCGTCGGCAAGACTTCCACCAAGGACCTGCTCGCGGCGCTGCTCGGCCCGACCGCCTTCGCCACCGAGGCGAACCTCAACAACCTGCTCGGCGTCCCGCTGATGCTGCTGCGGCTCGAGCCGGCGCGCCACCGGTACGCGGTCATCGAGGCCGGCATGAGCGTGCCGGGCGAGCTCGGCGTGAGCGCGGCGGTCCTCCGGCCCGACGTCGCGATCGTCACCGCCGTCGCGGCCGTGCACCTCGAGGGCGTCGGTTCGCTCGCCGGCGTGGCCCGCGAGAAGGCGACCCTCGTCGCCGCCCTCGCCGAGGGCGGCCGCGCGATCCTGCCCGCGGCCCTCCTGGCTTGGCCGGATTTCGCCGTCCATGCGGACCGCTGCCTCGCCGTGCGTTTCGCCGGCGAGCCGGCCCCCGCCGTCCGCCCCGCGCGCCTGGTCGAGGCGAGCCTCGGCGAGGAAGCCGGTCGGCGCGTCCTGCGCCTCGACGGCGAAACGTTCCCGCTCGGCGCGGTCTCGGACGGGCTCGCGCGCAATGCGGCCTTGGCGCTCCTCGCGGCCCGCGAGGTGGGCGCGGACCTCCCGTCCCTGCGGACGGCGCTCGTCGCCTGGTCCCCGCCGGTGGGGCGGGGAAGCGTGCACGCGGATGGCGCCCGGACTTTCTACGTCGACTGCTACAACTCCAGCCCGGCGTCGTTGCTCGACGCCGCCCGCTGCTTCGACCGTCTCGGCGCCACCGACGCCCGCCCGCGCCTCTGGGTGCTGGGCGGCATGGCCGAGCTCGGCGCGGATTCCGCCGCGCTGCACCGCGCCTGCGGCGCCGACCTGCCCGTCCGCGCGGACGACGCCGTCGTGGCCTTCGGTGGCGATGCCGCCCACCTGCTCGCCGGTCTGCCTTCCGGGACGGGTCTCCGCCTCGCCGCCCGCGACCTCGCGGAGGTGCGCGCCGCCGTGGCCGCGCACGCCGGTTTCGTCTTCGTCAAGGGCAGCCGCTCCTTCGCGCTGGAACGCGCCTTGCCCGCCGGGCTGGCCGCGCAGCTGACGTTCCACTAGGCCATGCTTTACCTCCTCAAGAACCTCGAATCCTTCTGGGGCCCGTTCCGGCTCTTCGAGTACATCTCCGTCCGCGCGATCCTCGCCGGGTTCACCGCGCTCGCCCTGGGCCTGCTGCTGTCCGGCCCGATCATCCGCGCGCTTTCGCGTCTCCGCCAGCCCGAGCGCTCCAAGGAACTCATGGGCGACCTCGCCAAGGAAGGCGGCAAGGTCCCGACGATGGGCGGCCTGCTCATCGGCGCGGCCATGATCCCGGCGGTCCTCCTCTGGGCGCGGCCCAACGTCCTCGTGCTGGCCTCCCTGTGGTGCCTCGTCGGCATGGGCCTCGTCGGCTTCGTCGACGATTGGCTGAAGGTCCGCCACGGCAGTTCGGACGGCATCAGCGCGCGCCAGAAGCTGGCGGGCCAGGGGCTCGTCGCCCTGCTCGCCGTCGGCATCGTCCTGCTCGACCCCGCCTACCGCGGGAGCTTCTGCGAGATCTGGGCGCCGGTGCTGAAGGGCCCGCTGTGGTCGGCCCACTCGTTCGGCTGGCCGCTGGCCGCCTGCGCCGCGGTGGCCGCGGTCTTCTTCATCCTCGTCTGCGTCGGCTGCTCCAACGCCGTGAACCTCACCGACGGCCTCGATGGCCTCGCCATCGGCTGCGTGCTCATCACCACGCTGATCCTCGGGGCCGTCGCCTACCTCGCCGGACACGCCGTCTTCGCCGATTACCTGCGGATCAGTCCCGTGGCCGGCGCGGGCGAACTCGCCGTCTTCTGCGCGGCCTTGGTCGGCGGGGGCGTCGTCTTCCTCTGGCACAACGCCGCGCCGGCCGAGATCTACATGGGCGACGTCGGCGCGCTCGGGATCGGCGGCGCGCTCGGCGCGGTCGCCTGCCTCATGCACCAGCCCTTCCTGCTGGCGATCGTCGGCGGGGTCTTCGTGCTCGAGGCGGTTTCGGTCCTGCTGCAGGTCGCCTACTTCAAGCGGACGGGTGGCCGGCGCCTGTTCCTGATGACGCCGATCCACCATCACTTCCAGAAGAAGGGCTGGGCCTCGACCAAGGTCGTCGCCCGCTTCTGGATCCTCTCCTTCCTGTTCGGGCTCCTCGGCCTGCTGTCCCTCAAGCTGCGATGAGCGACTTCCCCGACAGCCTCAAGCGCCGCCTGACGCGCCCGGCCGCCATCCTGGGCGCGGGCG
>JBIISU010000081.1:0-5645 GCA_044340815.1 Opitutales bacterium
CGCATACCATGCCTGCGGCCAGCCGGTCAGCGATCCACTTCGGCTCCGTTGCCTCAGTAATTCATCGAGACCAAGGCCCCGAGGACGTGGTAGTTCTGCCAAACGGCGGCCCCTCGGGTGGTCCGCCAAAGGTAGAACAATCGCACCTCCGTTCGCTCGCCAGGGCGTAGCGTCACGCCCAGCGGGATGAGCCGGTTCTCCGTGAAGCGATGGCGGTCGAAATCATAGAAGACCTCGTTGCTCGCGTAGAGGCCGCGGAACAGGCCCTGCCTCCGGAGCGTCCAGTCGAGCTGTGGGCGCACGCGGATCCGAAATCCATAATCATCGCCACCGTCGCGCCAGCGCCACTCGAGCCGATCGCGGAACGACAGCGTCCAATCCTCGGCCAGGCGGAAGGTCGGGTTCACCTCGAACTCGAGCCGCAGCCAGTCGGCCCGGGCCGTCTCGTCCGCGTTGACCGCCTCGAGGAAGGAGACGTTAAGCTGCAGCTGGAGGTCGGGCCGGACGTCATACCGCACGCGTGGGCTGGCGATCCAGGTGTGCGTCTCGCGCAGGCCGTCCTCGAGGCGGAGGTCGAGGTAGTTCCCGACGCTCCAGCGCTCGTCGAGCCGGACCCAAAGGTTGTGCTGGTACCAACCCTGGGTGCCCTCGGCCAGGAGCGATAGCGGAAGGAGTAGGAGGCAGGCGAGACGATGCATGGACGGAATAAGAGCAGTCCGGCTGGCCAAGGCAATCCGCGGAAGGGGAGGGGCGCGAAGTTGTCGGTTGGCCGGAGGGCTAGAGGGCTGAATCGAGGGCTGGATCGAGTACAGAGTTCAGAGTGCTGAATCGAGTGCTGAATCGAGCGTACCTGGTGCCGCATCGATCTAACCGCCAACCGCTAACCCCTAACCGCCCGCGTTTCGCGCGGAGGTAGGGACCAGCGTCCCTGCTGGTCCGTGGATGTGCTTCGGGGCGGCATGAGGTCAGGCACGTCATCGCTGCGCGAGACGAAGCCAGACCCCATGCCTGCGGCCGACCGGGGACGGTCAGCCCTACCTAAAGAGACAGAGTACGGATTACAGAGTACGGAGTTCAGAGTACAGAGTGCTGAATCGAGTGCTGAATCGAGCGTACCTGATGCCGAATCGATCTAACCGCTAACCGCTAACCCCTAACCGCCCGCCACACGCCTTCCGCGCGTCGACGGTCAGCCCTACCGAAGGACAGGGGGCAGGTGGGCACGGTGACACGTGGGCAAGTAGCGACGTGAGCTTAGCGGCTATAGGTACGCCCTTACCCCCGTGCCCGCTTGCCAGCGTGCCAGCTACCAGCGCTTGGCGCTGTGCCTACCGCTTCGGGCCGCGGCTGCCGGCGGTGAAGATGGGGCCGTCGAGGAAGGGCTTCACGCCCGCGGGCGCGCCGGCCTTCTCCATCAATTCGCGCAGTTCGCCATCGGGTTTGCCGACGAGGAACACCGGCAGGAAGCCTCCGGGCGGGAGTTCGCCACCCTTCTTGTGCCACTTCGCCGTCTTGTAGTCGATGGTCAGGAAGGCGCCGTAGGCACCACCCGATTCGCCCAGCAGGATCGTGATGTCGGTGTCGGTCGTCGGATCCATCTTGATCCAGTCGCCGTAGACGAAGTTGAAGTTGTTCGTCGCCGCGCGCGCCGGGACGCCGGGCACCGGGTCGGTCGACTGCTTCCAGTCCGCCGCGTAGTAGTGCTGCACCGACGAGCCCGGCGCGTGCTTGAGGCTGCCGTCGAGCACGACCTTGCCGTTGGCGATCACGATCAGCACGTTGTCGCACCCGCCCACGAAGCGGAACTGGTCGGAGAACGGCGCGCGGATGCGGCCGCGGTAGACGCCGAGCCAGAGCACCGGGGCGACCTCCTTCTCGACGCCGAAGGCCTTGGGCGCCTCGGATGCGTTCATCGTCGGCTGGAAGATGCCGTTGGCCGACAGCACCGCGTCGGCGTGGAAGAACTTGTCGAGGGCCGTGGTGGCGTCGCCTTTCGCCGTGATCACCTTGCGGATCGCGCGGAAGTAGTCGGAGATCTCGTCCTCGGTGTAGCCGTAGCCGCCCACGCCCGGCTTGAGGGTAATCAGCGCCCGCTTGTCCTTGGCTCGCTTGATGTCCCAGAACTCGCCCACCAGGCCGTTGCCGATGCCGCGGCCGCCGAAGAGCGAGACGAAGTTGCGGCCGTTGCCCACGCCGATGCCGGTGCCGGAGCCGATCCCGCCGCCCGTCCCGCCGCCGAAGCCCTTGGAGGAGCCGCCACCCATCATGCCGGAGTTGAGCGACGCCATCGAAGTCGTCGGGAGGTCGGGCAGGGCGATGGCGGCGTTGGCGCTCTTGGAGGTGATGCGCGTCGTGGTCTTCGCCATCGACTTCGGGTTCTTCGGTTGCGCGCGCGTCTTGAACGCCTTGGCCTTGTCGCCCGCCGCGCCGCCGCCCGAGCCGGTGGAGAAGCTCTCCGGATCCTTCTTCACGGAGTCCGTCACCGTCGAGATCACCCAGATCGCGGCGATGAGGATGAGGCCCGCGTGGATGAACAGGGAAATGGTCAGACCTTCGCCGCCCATCCGTTGCCAGAAGCTGCGGCGGGGACGAGTGGGTTGGGCGTCTTCAGGGGTCTCGGGGTTCTCGGACACGCCGTCACTATCGACCGCCCGCGGCGGAGGGCAAGAGCGAGCCGAGGCCAAAGGCTTCCATAATCATTCGATTGTCGCGCGAATACCCATGAAAACGTGGGCTTTGGGCGGAGAGCGGCTAGTTTCCGCTTGCCCGTGCTCCGCCGAATCGCTTCCTAGAATGTCCTGGTTAGGAGGGGTGGCAGAGTGGTCGATTGCGTCTGATTCGAAATCAGATGAACCGCAAGGTTCCGGGGGTTCGAATCCCTTCCCCTCCGCCAGGATACTTTAAGGAAAGTTGACCAGTTGATCGGATGGCCGGTTGGCCAGAGGTGGTGCGTAGGCCAGAGGGAAGGGATGAGAACCCCCGGAGGGGGTCGACGGAGCAAGGCGTCAGCCTTGCGGAGATGGGCGCTGCCGAAGGCAACGGGGCGGAGCCCCGAGCGCAGCGAGCCAATCCCTTCCCCTCCGCCAGGATACTTTAAGGAAAGTTGACCAGTTGATCGGATGGCCGGTTGGCCAGAGGTGGTGCGTAGGCCAGAGGGAAGGGATGAGAACCCCCGGAGGGGGTCGACGGAGTAAGGCGCGAGCCTTGCGGAGATGGGCGTTGCCGTAGGCAGCGGGGCGGAGCTCCGAGCGGAGCGAGCCAATCCCTTCCCCTCCGCCAGGATTAATTTATGAGAGGGGCTGGGGCCTGGGCTTGGGCTGGTCGCGGACAAGCGGGACGCTTGTCCCTACCTTGGGCGCATCGGTAGGGCTGACCGTCCTCGGTCGGCCGGCGGACGAGCGACGTGCCCGCGCCTCCTACTTCCCGCCGACCTTGCGCTCGGTGATGGTCCAGTTCTTGACGTCGTACAGGCGCTCGGTGACGCCGTCGGTGATCCGCATGTTGCCTTCCCACTCCTGATGGATCCAGGGGTTGTCGACGAGCGGCCAGCGGTCGTAGTCGACCTTCTGCCCGTCGATGGTCGCCTCGCCCTGGAAGGTCTTCTCGAGCTTCGTGCCGAAGCGGTCGACGTAGCTGCCCTTCGCCAACGGACCCTCGCCGCCCGTCACCGTCGCGACGGCTACCTTCGTCCGCGCGAGGATCGCGGAGCGGAAGGCCGCCAGGCGGGCCGCCGGCGTCGCGCCCGGAAACTCGTCGGGCCGGGCGGTCTCCATCGCGATGGCCACGTCCTTGCCGAAGACGCGGAATTCCGAGTCCTTCGGGTGGAAGCCACCCTTGCCGGCGAAGACCGGCGCGGCCGGGTCCCACTTGAACGGCTGGCTGGCGCTGAAGGCGATGAGCACGCTGCCGTAGTCAAGGAAGACGCGGCCGGTGGCTTCGCTGTCGTTGACCATGGCGAGGTAGCCGTGCGGGACGTACGCGAGCGCGTACCAGGCGTCCGTGGAGAAGGGCCGGTGGCCTTTGATGTCGGCGCGGACCTTGGGCTTGTTGGCCGGGTCCGTCAGGTTGTTCGCGACGAGCAGGAGGGAGCCGCGATGCTGGAGGTACTCGGCAAAGCGGCTATTCACGCCGGGCGTGTAGTTCGTGAGCGGCCGGTCGTCGTAGCAGGGGACGGTCAGCCAGCAGAGGCTCGCGCAATCGCCGGCCGGCTGGTCGAACATCACGCCGTAGGGATAGGTCTGGCCCCAGATGCTGGTCTTGCGGCCCGTCGGCGCGTGGGTGGTCGCGGTGCTGAAGAGCGCGTAGGTCCGGTTGACGAAGGAAGTCTGGAAGGTGCGGTCGCCGTCGAAGCGGGAGCGGTGGACGTAGGGGTTGGTCCGGTCGGTCGCCGCCTTCACGATCAACGGCGAGGGCCGCCACGGCTCGGCCACGGCGAAGACCGCGGTGGTGTTGCCGCCGAGGCGCGGGGTCTTGCCCCCGAAGTAGGTCCAGAGCATGTCGGCGCAACCGGTCGGCGATTGCGTGACGAAGCCCGGGTAGCTGCGGCCCGCGGGGGTGGCCCAGTTGCCGTTGAGCCAGGTGCCCGCGGCGTGGGCGATCGACATCTCGTAGGCCATCTGCGCGCGGCGGGCCAGCTCCTTGTCCGTGTAGGGATTGTCGAAGCTCAGCAGCGTCCCGATATTGTAGATCATGTAGGGGCGCGAAGCGAACTCGGGCGAGCCGCGCGTGGCCGTGTAGGCGATGCGCTTCTCGAACATCTTGAGCGCCCCCGGCCCGCGCGCGCCGTAGCGGCCGTCGGCGGGCAGCAGTTTCGGGTCCCAGATCTTCTCGGTCAGGTAGAGGTTCAGCGGGATCAGGAATGACAGGTTGCCCGTGGTGCCGGCCCAGCTCGTGTTATGGGTGAAGAGCCACTGGAAGTCGGCCTTCAGCGCGTCGTCCATCTGGTCGTGGTAACGCATGTAGACGTTGACCATCGACCAGAGCCCGAAGCCGTTCACGTGCGGCTCGCCCCATTCGCGGCCGTTCGGCAGCGGGAAGGGCACGTACGTCCCGGCCTTCCGGCGCTTCTCGATGTCGGCCATGCGCGCCTTGGCCTCCTTGATGCGGTCGCCGATGTAGGCGCGGACGATGGCGAGGCCCTCCTCCTTGCGGCCTGCCTTGAGGAGCAGCTGCGCCGTCCAGCCCGTCATGGGCGACGGGCTGCGCTTGACCGCCTCGAGGTCGGCCAAGGCCGCCTGGACGATCGCGGCCTCGCGGGCTTTCGCGTCCGGGTATTGCCGGGCGGAGAGGGCGGCGATCTCGGCCTTCGGCGGCAGCGCCGGAGTTTCGGACGTCGGTTCGGCGGCGGGTTCGGCGGCGCGCAGCGCGGTGGCGAACAGGAGCGGGAGCAGGGCTTTCATCGGCGGGGCCTAGGTTGGCCAAGGCACGGGCCATTTCTATCTCCATTATATGAAGGGAAACGAGGACCACTTTCCTCTGCTGGGGCTATGCGCTGAGGAAGGGATAAAAGGTGGGGGCACGTGGGCACGGTGACACGTGGGTAAGGGGAGGGATAAGCGGGCACGGAGGAGAGAAGGCTGCAGCGAGGACAGAGTGCGGAGTGCTGAATCGAGTGCTGAATCGAGCGTGCCTGATGCCGTATCGCC